>NZ_JANQCV010000005.1:0-118988 GCF_024723515.1 Campylobacter sp. W0066.2
CTTTGTATAGCTTGTAAAGGCGATAACAATCTTGATGAAATAAAATAAACAATAAAACATGATAAAATTAAAATCACAATAGATGTTATAATTTGATCAAACACATCTTCAATAACTAATTTATCTAAATCATCTTGTTTTTGAATTGCACACGCTACATAGTTAACATGAGTATTTGAATTATTAATATTTGCACAAACTCCAAATCTTTTTTCTCCATTATTTATCCCAGTATATTCAAAAGTCTTATAATCACCTACTATTTTATGGTGATTTTTAATCTCATCGATGTTTGGGTATGATTTTAATATTAAAGACTTATCGTTAGATGCAAAAGGTATTGAACTAGTATTGTCAAAAACAAATACACTTCCTGGTAATTTTTCAAATGTTTTTTGTAGAGATGTTAAAAGTAAATCAACACCCAAAACAGCTATAAGTTTTCCATTTTTTTCAATAGGTACAGAATAAGTAAAACTAGGGAATTTTGTTACTGAATCTTCGTACACATCACTTACAAAAACACCTTTATTTTTTAATGCTCCCTTGTACCAATCTCGCGTAGTCGCATTATATTGAGGATCATCATAATAACTTATACCACCACCTCTTTTTCTAAAAGGTATTCCTTTTTTATCTGATTCTGCATCACTAACAAGCATAGTTCCATCAGGAAAACCAAGATATACTGCTAAAGTATTTGAACCATCTTTAAATACTTTCAAATCCTTAGCAAAATATTCCCCTAATTTATCAAAATTTTCTGTCTGGTATTTTGGTAATGAATCTATATATTTTTTTATAGATAATAGAATTTCAACATAACTTTCAATATAAGTTTCCACTTGAGCAGTAGTTACTAATAAATAATCTTTATTTGCATTTTTACTATTTATAATAAGATTTTCTCTACTTGCATAAAAAGCCATTGCCGTTACTATAAACAAAGCTAAAGCAACTATAATCCCTGTAGTATAAGAAAGTTTATTTTTTACACTAATAAAACTATTTTTAAAAAGCATTTATTTTCCTTGAATTTTATTATCATTATATTAGTAATTCTATTAAAAAATTATAATAATAATTTTAAAAATTCATAAAAAACAAAATATTTTTTAAAAATGTAAAATAAAGTGATAAATATAGAAGTTTTTTAGAAAAATAGCAGTGAAGTAAGACTTCACTGCTATAAAATTATAGTTTACTTTCGTTTTTGCTTAGATAATCAGCAACACCTTTAGGGTCAGCTTTCATGCCTTCATCACCCTTATTCCAACCAGCTGGGCAAACTTCACCATATTCATTAGTAAATAGCATAGTATCAACCATTCTAATCATCTCATCAATGTTTCTTCCAAGTGGCAAGTCATTGATCACTGCATGACGAATTGTTCCATCAGCATCAAGCAAGAAAGAACCTCTTAAAGCAACCGCCTCTTCAAATAAAACATCAAAATTTCTAGCAATTTGTTTAGTTAAATCAGCTACTAAAGGAAATTTAACTTGTCCTATACCACCTTGATTTACTGGCATATTTTTCCATGCAAAGTGAGAAAATTCATTATCGCAAGATACGCCGATTACTTCAATACCTCTATCTTTAAAATCTTGATATCTTTTATCAAAAGCAATGATTTCAGATGGGCAAACAAAAGTAAAGTCTTTTGGATAGAAAAATACTACCGCGCCTTTTGGTCCTATATTTTTATAAAGATTAAAATCTTCAACTATTTGGTTATTTCCTAATACAGCTGGTGCTGTAAAATCAATAGCTTTTTTAGTAACTATCATTTTTTATCTCCTAATTAATAAATTTTATTTGTAACAAAATAATATCATTTGTAAATTTAAAAATTTATTAATTGTGTAAAATTATCCATAATTTAATTTTATTATCAAAATTAATAGATTTTAAGAATAAAATTAACACAATTTTGATAATCTTGCATTCAACATTAATATTAAGGAGTAAAAAATGGCAGTTAAAATTACTGATATTTGTATAGCATGTGGTTCTTGTATAGATGAATGCCCAGTAAGTGCGATCGTAGATGATGCAAATAATCCTGAGGGCGAAGACAGATATTATGTTTATGCAGATAAATGTGTTGAGTGTGTAGGACACAATGATCAACCAGCCTGTGCAAGTGCTTGCCCAACTGATGGCTGTATTGTATGGAGTGATGTAGTGGGTGGTCAACCAAGTCGTGATAACATCGGTAGTGATTTAAGAGACGGTTCAACTCCAGTATTTGCTTAATAAATTTAATGTAAGTATCTTGATTTCAAGTTACTTACAAACCCTTCAATAACTCTAAACTTTTATATAAATTTAAAGCATTTTTTGGTATAATTAGCTCTTTTATAAATATAAAACTTATTTAAATTAAGGGGACAATTTTGGAAAAAACACTTTCTATTATTAAACCTGATGCAGTAAAAAAAGGTGTTATTGGTCAAATTTTAACACGCTTTGAAAACAATGGTCTAAGAATAGCAGCAACAAAAAAAATACAGCTTTCAGAAAAAGAAGCGCAAGAATTTTATGCTGTACACAAAGACAGACCTTTTTTTAAAGATTTAGTTGAATTTATGATCAGCGGTCCGGTTGTGGTTTCTGTTTTAGAAGGCGAAAATGCAGTGTTAAAAAACAGAGAATTAATGGGTGCTACAAATCCAAAAGAAGCAGCTCCTGGTACTATTAGAGCAGATTTTGCAGATAGTATTGACGCAAATGCGGTTCATGGAAGTGATAGCTTAGAAAATGCAAAAATTGAAATAGAATTTTTCTTTTCAAAAACTGAAATTTTATAATGAAAATTGCCTTTGCAAAACTTAGCTCTGTAGCTTATCCTTTTAAGCTAGATCTTGATAATATAGTTTTTGAAGGAACTATTACAAAAGTTAATCCAAAATTAGCAAAAATAAAAGCTAATTTCAAAGGATTTACTTATAGAAACTGTGATCGATGTGGCGATGAAATGGAGCTTGAAATCGATCAAAATATAGAGCTTTTTGCAAGCGATGGAATTTTTAAAGATAAAAATAACACTTTAAGTGACACTATGGAGTTTTTTGACTCTCATGTAGATTTAATAGAACTTGCCACAAGTGAGTTACAATCTTATTTAAGTGATTATTTTTATTGTAATAAATGTTTAAATTAATAAAGGAGTAAAAAATGGCAGTACCTAAGAGAAGAGTGAGTAAAACTCGTGCAGCAAAACGCAGAACTCATTATAAAGTTACCTTACCTATGCCTATAAAAGACAAAGATGGTAGCTATAAAATGCCTCACCGTGTAAATCCAGTAACTAAGGAATATTAATAACGATGACAAGCATTGCTATTGATGCAATGGGTGGTGATTTTGGGGAAAAACCTATTATAGAAGGTGTGATTCAAGCTCTAAAAGAGCGTGAATTTAAAGCTATCTTGGTAGGGGATCCTCAAAAACTAAAAACCTTGATTCCTCAAGAATTAAACTCATACATAGAATACGAAGAAGCTTTTGATGTGTTTGCTATGGATGAAAATTCCACAGATGCACTAAAAAGAAAAGATAGTACTATTTACAAAGCCATTGATTTAGTAAGAAATCAAAAAGCAAAAGCTGTTGTTTCTGCTGGGCATAGTGGAGCTACTATGAGTTTAGCTACATTAAGGCTTGGAAGATTAGCAAATATTGCTAGGCCTGCAATTGCTACTTTAATGCCAAATATCCATTCAAGAACACTTGTACTAGATGTTGGAGCAAATGTTGATTGTAAAAGTGAGCATTTATTTCAATTTGCTATTATGGGCGAAGCCTATGCTAAAGAGATTTTAAAAATTACCAAACCTAGAGTTGCTTTACTATCAAATGGTGAAGAAGAATGTAAGGGAAATGAGCTTACTAAAGAAACTCATCAACTCTTAAAGCAACTTCCAAATTTTGTTGGAAATGCCGAAGGTAGAGATATCTTTAATGGTACTATAGATGTATTAGTATGTGATGGATTTAATGGAAATATTTTACTTAAAACCGGCGAAGGTGTAGCGAGTGTTATTACAAAGCTTCTAAAACAAGAAATTCAAAAATCTTTTTTAGCAAAACTTGGCTATCTTTTAGCAAAACCAGCATTTAATGAATTAAAAACTCATATTGACTATGAAGAATATGGTGGAGCCCCACTTTTAGGCGTAAAAGAATGCGTCATTATAAGTCATGGTAAAAGTGGTCCAAAAGCTATAAAAAATGCTATTTTTCAAGCATTAAATTTCGCACAATCAAATATAAATCAAACCATAGAAAAAGAACTTTCTAATTATGAAATCAACTAAAGCTTCCTTAAAAAGTATAGCTTCTTATATCCCTACAAAAACTCTAAGTAATTTTGACTTAGAAAAAATGGTTCAAACTAGCAATGAATGGATATTAAGAAGAACCGGTATAGAACAAAGACATATAGCAAGTGATGATGAGAATACAAGCAATCTTGGTACTAAAGCAGCTATTAAGGCTATACAAAGAGCTAATTTAAATCCTCAAGATATAGATGCGATCATCGTAGCTACTTTAAGTCCTGATTATTTTACCATGCCATCAACCGCATGCAAAATTGCTCATAATTTGGGCTTAAAAAATATCACCGCTTTTGATATTTCTGCTGCATGCTCGGGATTTATTTATCTTTTAGAGCTTGCTAAATCTATGGTTGAAAGTGGTACTAAAAAAAATGTATTAATCATAGGAGCTGAAAAAATTAGCTCTATTATGGATTATACCGATAGAAGCATTTGTGTGTTATTTGGTGATGGAGCTGGGGCTGGAGTTGTGTCATTAGATGATAATTTTCCTATTATAGACACTCATACTGCAAGTGATGGAGAATTTGGAGATTTATTAATGACTCAAAGAGCTCAAAAAAGCAGTATTTGCTCTCCACTTTCCATGCAAATGAAAGGAAATGAGGTATTTAAAATCGCAGTGAATACTCTAAGTAATGATGTTATTGAAATTCTTGCAAAAAATAATATAAAAAGCGAAGAAATTGATCTTTTTATACCTCATCAAGCTAATTTAAGAATTATCAAGGCCGTACAAGAAAAATTAAACTTCAAAGATGAACAATGTGTAGTTACTGTCCAAAAATATGGCAATACCTCAGCTGCTTCAATTCCTATGGCAATGAATGATGCTTACGAGCAAGGTCGCTTGAAACAAGGCTCACTAATATTGCTTGATGCTTTTGGCGGAGGCTTTACTTGGGGTTCAGCACTACTTCGTTTTGGTGGAGAAAATAACAAATAAGTTTTTTACTTATTTGTTATTAAAAGCTCCGATTTGATCCAATACTGACTTTCTAGTTTGATTATCTGAAGAATCTACACGGATATAAAATTCAACCCTATTGTTTATCTCATCTTCTTTGTTTGCGCTCAAAGGATAATTTTCACCAAAACTAACCACTATAAGCTGAGCTGGGTTAATCCCTCTAGCAATCAAATAATCAGCCACAACTTGAGCTCTTTTACTTGCTAAATCAAAATTTCTTTTAGGGTCTTTATCGCTTGCGTCAGTATAGCCTCTAAGTTCTATTTGAGCTTGCGCAGGCATTCTTTTTAAAACTTCACTAATACGCTTTAGAAAATCTTGTACATCAGCTGAATCAATTTGTGTGCTACCCCTAGCAAATTCAACCCTTGCAGGTAAATTTAAAACGATATTATTTTCTCTTTGATCTAATGCTGCTTTTAATTTTTCTATATTTTCTTGTTGAGTGATACTTAATTTTTTAAGCTTTTCAAGCTCTTCAACATTTGCATTAGATGGTGCACTGTATTTATTATGCACTTTACTTTCTTTTTCCAAAGGATTTGAAGCAGTAAATTCAAAAATTTTAACAAATTCAGTTTTTAAAGCCTCAGTTTTAGCGGGGTTACTTTCAGAAATCGCCCAAAGAGCAATAAAAAGTGCCAAAAGCAAACTTAAAAAGTCTGCATAAGGCACAGCCCATTTTTCACCTGCTGGACATTCTGGACATTTATGTTTTTTTCCCATTTTTTAACTCTTACTTATCAAACTGAGAAATTCTAGGCTCGCCTTGTCCAAGATAATTAAACAATTTAGCCTCTAAATCCCTAGGATTAGCTCCCTCTGCAATACTTACTATAGCATGCGAAATCACTATCCTTTCTTTAATGAGCTCATGAGCATTAGCTTTGATTTTATGACCCCAAGGACCAAATAAAGCATAAGCACCAAAAATCCCAGTTACTGTTGCGGTAAATGCTCCTGCAATACCTGCTGCCATAGCTTGAGGATCATCTAAAAGTTGTAACGCAAGCATAAGCCCCATAACCGCACCAACAAGCCCCATAGTAGGACAAGTTTCACCAAAACGTATCCAGTATTCTGCCGTTTCTTTGTAATATTCTTCCATTTCTTCTATTTGGATTTCCATACTCTCTTTAATCTCTTCTACACTCTTACCATCAACCATCATCATCATGGTTTCTTTTAAAAACTCATTATCAATTTCATTAGTTTTTGATTCTAAAGCTAAAAGTCCATCTCTTCTTGCTATGATAGAGTATTCTACAAGCTCAGCTATTCTCTGACTTAAATTTACCCCTGCACCTTTAAAGGCAAGTTTTAATTCTTTATAAGCTGCTTTAACAAATTTTTTATGAGTTGCTGTCATTGCACAAAATGCTGCAGTTGGAACCACGATCAAAAATGAACTTAAGTGCAAAACATGCAAAGGGTTACCACCCTCTAAAATATCCCCTACAGAAATACTAACAACAGCTAATACCATCCCAAGTATGGTTGAAAGATCCATTAGTTATTCTCCTTATTTTAATGCGCCCCAATTTTTGGCAATACTTGATGAAGTTTTTAATTTAACTTTTAATTTTACAATATTTTCCATAATATCACTAGCATTTTTTGCAAATTCCTCACAAAGTTCATCTTTTACTTCAAAAATAAGCTCATCATGAATTTGTAAAATCAAGCGTTTATTTTCATCTAAATCTTTTGCAATTTCTATCATTGCAAGTTTTATTATATCGGCAGCAGAGCCTTGAAGTGTAGAGTTAATACTCTCTCTTTCATACATTGCCACATGCATAGGCTTTGCATTTTCAAAGTCAAAATAACGCTTACGACCTAGTAAAGTCTTTATAAAACCATTTTGCTTAGCTTCATTTTTTACCTTTTCAAAATAGGTTTTAATGCTAGTAAAATTCTCAAAATATTTCTCAATATATTCTTTAGCTAATTTTGCTTCTATTTTTAAATTTTGACTTAAAGTCTTATAACCCATACCATAAATAAGACCAAAATTTATACTTTTAGCAATACTTCTTGTCTCATAATCACTACGATTAAAAATCATAATAGCAGTTTTTGCATGAATATCCTCATCGTTTGAAAACGCTTCTAGTAATTTCTCATCTTCACTAAAATGCGCTAGCATTCTAAGCTCAATTTGCGAATAATCAAGTGAGATAAAACTAAATCCTTCTTTTGCGACAAAGCAGGATTTATAATCTTTAGCATATTGGCCATGTGCAGGGATATTTTGCAAATTTGGATCTTTTGATGAAAGGCGTCCCGTGGCTGTTCCTGTTTGTAAAAAGCTTGAGTAAATTCTTGAGTTTTCATCTTTTTTAGCTAATTTCAACAAAGGTTCACAATAAGTAGAAACTAATTTTGCAAGCTCCCTATAAGCTAAAATTTCTTTCACAATCAAATGTTCATCTAAAATAGTATTTAAGACTTTTTCATCAGTAGAATACCCTGTTTTGCTTTTTTTACCACTTGGTAGCTTTAGTTTTTCAAATAAAATATCCCCTACTTGTTTAGGAGAGTTAATATTAAATTTTTCACCTGCTAAATCATATATTTTTTCGCTAAGTATTTTGATATCTTGATTAAAACTTTGCATTAAGCTTTCAAGCTTTTGAGTATCAAGCTTAATGCCATTATTTTCCATCATAATAAGCACTTTGATAAATTCAAACTCACTTTTTTGTGCAAGCTCAAATAAAGGCTTTTCTAAATTTTTTAAAAAATACAAATAAAATCTTAAAGTAATATAAGCATCTTCAGCTGCATATTTACAAGCTTTTTCTACATCCACTCCCGCAAAACTTTCTCCTTTTTTTACCAAGTCTTCAAAATGCAAAGTCTCATAATCAAATAATCTTTTTGCTAAATCATCCATATTTACACGTAAACTTGGCTCTTTAAGCCATGCAAGTATCATAGTATCAGCATAATTTTTTGGAGGAAGTAAATTAAAATTATTTTTTATAATCTCAAAATCATATTTAAGATTATGACCTATAACCATGCTTTGATAGATTTTTTCTATACCCCTTTTAGCCACTTGCATAGAAATTTGCTTACAAACACCTAAATAATCATGCGCAAGTGGTACATAAAAGGCTTCACTTTCATGAAAACAAAAACTAAACCCTACTATCTTTGCTTCTTTAGTATCTAAGCCCGTAGTTTCAGTGTCAAAAGCAACAATGCTTTGATTATCAATTTTTTCTAAAATTTCAAATAATTCTTTCTCATCTAAGATTAATCTTGCATTAAATCCTAAATTTTTATCTTTATTAGTAGGATTAGTGCGTAGTTTTTTTAACAAAGCATTTAATTCATACTGCTCTAAAATATCCATAATCTTAAGCAAAGGCTCATCTTTTGGATACTCACAATTTAAAAGCATATCTTTTACATCTAAATCCTCATACAAAGAAGCAAGTTTTTTACTCAAAAAGGCATTTTCTTTACCCTCAAGCAACAAATTACGACTTCTTTCATTACGCACTAGTGTTAAGTTTTCATAAATTCCTTCAATACTTTCAAACTCATCAAGTAAATTTTTAGCACCCTTAGCACCAATTCCTTTTACCCCTGGGATATTATCTGAGCTATCTCCACATAGAGCTAAAAAATCTCTTATCTGGCTAGGTTTTACCCCATATTTTTCCAAACACCCTGCTTCATTATAATCATTTTTTGAAATAGGACTATAAATACTAACTTTATCATCTTTTATAAGTTGATACAAATCTTTATCTTGAGTAATAATTCTTATAAAAATATCCTTATTTTCACACTCTTTAACCAAAGATGCGATGATATCATCAGCCTCATATCCTTCGCAAGAAAAACTTGAAAAACCCATTTTTTCTATCATTTGAATGCAAATTGGAATTTGAGCTAATAAATCAGGTGGAGGTGGAGTGCGGTTGATTTTATAATTTGGATCAATTTCACTTCTAAAAGTTTTTCCTTTACTATCAAGAGCAAAAATAATCATATCGCTAGGATGTTCATTTTTCAAACTATAAATAAAATTAGCAAAACCGCTTATCATATTACTAGGCTCACCTTTTGAATTTTTCAAACCCTTTAAAGCATAAAAAAGTCTAAAGAAAAAGCCAAAAGTATCAATTATCGTTAAAGTTTTCATTTGTTTCCTATATTAAAAAATAATAATAATTATCGCCCAAAATTATTTAAAAGTCGGTAAAAAGTATTAAATTTCCATTTTAAGCATTTTTGAAATTTCAAATAAAGGTTTAATCTTGCAAACAAAATCAATCGCGGATGAAAATTTTCAAACTCCACAAGGAAAAAAGGCCTTTAAAAAGGCTGTGTTTTCGTGTTGGCTAGGAACTGCTATGGAATATGCAGATTTTGCACTTTATGGCTTAGCTGCAGCTACTGTTTTTTCAGAAGTTTTCTTTCCTGAGCAAACTCCTGTTATAGCATTATTGCTTAGTTTTGTTACTTATGGTATAGGTTTTATTGCTAGACCTATTGGAGCTTTATTTTTTGGATATTTAGGAGATAAATACGGAAGAAAAAATGTATTGATGAGCACCATTGCATTAATGGGTATTTCAACTACTTTAATTGGTTTTATACCAAGTTATGCAGTAATTGGAATTTGGGCTCCTATATGTTTGGTTATTTTGCGTTTTATACAAGGCTTTGGCGCAGGCGCTGAGCTTTCAGGTGGAACCGTCATGCTTGGAGAATACGCTCCTAGTAAGCATAGAGGCTTAATCTCTTCTATCATCGCTCTTGGATCAAATAGTGGAACCTTACTTGCAGCTTTTGTGTGGCTTTTAGTTACAAGCATGGATGATGCTAGTTTTAAAGAATGGGGATGGAGAATTCCTTTTATAGGAAGTATCTTCATAGCACTTTTTGCTGTTTATATGCGTTTAAATGTAAAAGAAACTCCTGTTTTTGAAAAACAAAAAGAATTAATGCTAAAAATTCGTCATGAAAATGAAGTGCATATGAAAAAAGATGAAAGAACTTTTTGGCAAAAAAGTCGCGCATTTTGGACTATGGTGGGTATAAGGATAGGAGAAAATGGACCATCTTATCTTGCACAAGGCTTTATAGTAGACTATGTAACTAAAATTTTACTTCTTGATAAATCAGTAGCCACAACTGCTGTTGTTATCGCTTCTTTGGTGGGATTTTTAGTTATACCTTTAGCAGGATATTTAAGTGATAAATTTGGAAGACGCATTACTTATAGAACCTTTTGCTTACTTTTAATGCTTTATGCTTTCCCTGCTTTTATGTTGCTTGATAGTAAAAATGAAATTATCGTGATTTTAACTATCATCGTAGGTATGTCTTTGGCATCTTTAGGAATTTTTGGCGTGCAAGCTGCGTGGGGTGTGGAGCTTTTTGGAGCAAAAAATCGCTATACTTTCAGGGGGAACTGCTCCTATGATAGCTTCAGCTTTGCTTGTTTATTATGGTGCTTGGTGGCCAATAGCCTTGTATTTTGTTATCACTGCAGGAATTGGTTTTATCACAACTTTCTTTGCACCAGAAACTAGAGGCAGGGATTTAAATTTAATAGAAGATGCGATATGATACGCCTTATTTTAGATACTGATATAGGCAATGGCATAGTAGGGACTAATACCGATGATGGTTTAGCCCTTGAGCTTATTTTAGCCTCCAAAGAAATCAAACTTGAAATGATTAGCACTTTAAGTGGTAATGTACAAGCTTTAACCGCTTATAGCGTTGCTAAAGATTTATTAAATAAGCTTAATCTAGACATACCTTTGTATCTAGGTGCTCATGAAGCTTTATGTGAAGATAGTCATTTTTGGAGACAAAGACTAGATAAAAGCGTAGAAGAGTTTAAGCTTACTCATCTTTGGGATCATATAAAACCTATAAAAATCTTAGAAAACATAAGCCCAAATGCTTGTATGAAAATGGGTGAGCTTATTATGCAAAACCCAGGTGAAATTTCAATTTGCGCTATAGGACCTTTAACAAATATAGCCATAGCTATGAAGCTTTTTAAAGACTTTGATAAAAATGTGAAAGAAATTTTTATCATGGGTGGGAGTTTTGATATGCCTTATCATATCAAAGATACAAATTTTGGTTTTGATCCTGAAGCTGCTAGTATAGTTTTAAACTCAAGAGCTAAAATCACACTTATTCCTTATAATGCAACAATGCAAACTATGCTCACACATGAAGATTTAAATGCTTTAGAAAATCAAAATCCTCTTTGTGATTTTTTAGTACAGACTTTAAGAGTTTGGATTGATTATGCAAGCAAAACAAGAGGTACAAATGGCACATGGATACACGATGCATTAACTATTGCTTATATGCTTGATCCTAATTTAGCAAATTTTGATGAGTATTTAGTAAATGTCATTTGTGATAGTGCTTTTGCTAGAGGAAGCACGATAAGGTGTTTTAAAGATGCAAAAATGCCTATGAAAAATCATGAATTAAAAAACACTATAAAAGTTTTAAAAGATATTGATAATGCTAGACTTTTAAATCTTTTAAAATCAAGACTTTTAAATGGAATTTGCTATGAAAATTACAAAAGCATAACGACTTAATTTACCCAAGGCTATAAAAATACTTGCTTTTAAAAAAGAATACTTGGCAAATCCAAGCCCTAGCGCAAAAAGATCTCCCACTATGGGTAAAAAAGTAAAAAAAGCATACAAAGAGCCAAATTTTTTAAAGTTTGCATTGATTTTTTCTAATTTACGCAAAGAGTCTTTAAAATATTTTTCTAAAATTTGACTCTCTCCAAAATAAGCTAACGCATAAGTACTTAAACTACCCAAAGTATTTCCCAAACTTGCTACAAATAAAACCATATAAGCATTAAAATCTAATTTCACAAAAGCAAGTACAAAAGCTTCACTTGCCATAGGCAAAAGTGTGCTAGAGAGAAAACATACTACAAAAAGCCCTATATAGCTTATATCATTATATAAAAAATCAAACATTGCAAATTTTCTTAGTATTTATTTTCCAAACTATCATTTTAAAGAATTTTTAATAATAATTATCTTAGAATGTAAAGTCATTTGGCAATTTTTTAAAAGGAAAAACTATGGAAAGGAAAAAATTTTCTAAACTAAATTTAGAATACTCATTTAACAAAGCTTCTTTTTCTTGGCGTTAAGCCTACTACTACATTTTCAATCATTTTTTATTTTACATTTTTAGTTTTAGTTGATCATTTTTGATTTTATATTGTTAATCATTTTAAGGAAATACTATGAAAAAATATTACGGAAAATTTGGTGGGCAATTTGTGCCAAATGA
Source organism: Campylobacter sp. W0066.2 (assembly GCF_024723515.1). Lineage (NCBI taxonomy): Bacteria > Pseudomonadati > Campylobacterota > Epsilonproteobacteria > Campylobacterales > Campylobacteraceae > Campylobacter > Campylobacter sp. W0066.2. Next base: position 12,638 of record NZ_JANQCV010000005.1, read on the forward strand.
AGTAAAAATAGCATTAGATGAAGTAGAAAAAGCTTTTTTAAAACTCAAAAAAGATAAAGATTTTAACACAGAATTAAAAGAACTCTTAGTTAATTATGTAGGAAGACCTACGCCTTTATACTATGCTAAAAATTTAAGCAAGCTTTATAATCACGAAATTTATTTAAAAAGAGAAGACTTAACTCACACAGGAGCTCATAAGATTAATAATGCCATAGCTCAAGCTTTAATGGCAAAGAAAATGAATAAGAAAAAAATTATTGCAGAAACCGGAGCAGGACAACACGGGCTTGCAACCGCTACTGCAGCAGCTCTTTTGGGACTTGAATGTGAGATATTTATGGGGGCTATTGATGTAAAAAGGCAAGCCTTAAATGTCTATAAAATGGAGCTTTTAGGAGCAAAAGTTCATGCTGTAGAAAGTGGAAGTAAAACTTTAAGTGATGCGGTGGATGAGGCTTTAAATTTTTGGGTTAAAAATACCAAAGAAGTATTTTATGTAGTGGGAAGTGCAGTGGGGCCTTATCCTTATCCGCAAATTGTTACGCATTTTCAAAGTATTATAGGTAAAGAATGTAAAATGCAACTTAGAAAATTAAATAAAAAAGTAGACTACATCATAGCAGCAGCTGGAGGTGGTAGCAATGCTGCTGGAATTTTTCATGCATTTTTAAAAGATGAAAAAGTTAAACTCATAGGCGTTGAAGCAGCAGGTTTAGGCAAAGATACACCTTATCATGCAGCCACACTTACTAAAGGTAAAGAGGGTGTTATCCATGGTATGAAAACTAAGGTTTTACAAGATGATAAAGGAAACATTGCTCATACTTTTAGCATCTCTGCTGGACTTGATTACCCTGGCATAGGTCCTTTACATGCATATTTACAAGAAAGTAAAAGAGCAAGTTATCATGCTATTAGCGATGATGAGTGTATTAATGCTTTAAAATTATTATGCAAAGAAGAAGGTATTATACCCGCTATTGAAAGCTCACATGCATTAGCTTATCTAAAAAAACTTTGTCCGACTTTAAAGAAAAAAAGTGTGATAGTTGTAAATCTTTCAGGAAGAGGAGATAAAGATATGCAAAGTATTTATGAGTATAAAAAAGGTGAAATTTATGGTTGAAGGATAACTTCAACCAATTTATTTTTTTGTGCTTTTTAGCTCTAAATTTAGATAATACCCTGTATAAGAACCACTTTTTTTATGATTTTTTGCAAGCTCTTCAACGCTACCTTTAGCTATAACCTTACCACCTTTAACTCCACCTTCAGGTCCCATATCGATGATATAATCAGCATTTTTAATCACATCTAAATTATGCTCTATCACAAACACACTATTTCCAAGATCAACTAAATGTTGCAAAACCAAAATAAGTTTATGAACATCTTCAAAATGAAGTCCTGTTGTAGGTTCATCTAAAATATAAAGAGTTTTTCCTGTATCACTTCTGCTTAATTCTTTAGCTAGCTTAATACGCTGAGCCTCCCCGCCACTTAAAGTAGTTGCATTTTGTCCTAAGGTAAGATAATCAAGCCCAACTTTTACCAAAGTATCAAGCTTTTGTTTTATTTTTGGTACAGAAGTAAAAAACTCACTTGCTTCAATAATACTCATATTTAAAACATCAGCTATGCTTTTACCTTTATATTTGATCTCAAGTGTTGCATCATTATATCTTTTACCATTACAAACATCACAAGTTACCATCACATCAGGTAAAAAGTGCATTTCTATTTTAATCTCACCATCGCCACTACACTTTTCACATCTTCCACCTTTAACATTAAAAGAAAAACGCCCTGCTTTATAACCTCGCATTTTAGCTTCTTTGGTGGCTGCAAAAAGATTACGAATTTCATCCATAGCACCTGTATAAGTAGCAGGATTTGAACGCGGGGTGCGACCTATAGGACTTTGATCAAGATAAATCACCTTATCAAGTTTTTCTAAACCTTCTATTTTAACCCCGCTTAGTTTTTTAACTTTTTTAGCACGGTTAAGCTCTTCTTTTGCAAATGGAAGCAAAGTTTGTAAAATCAATGAGCTTTTACCACTTCCTGAAACACCTGTAATTGCCACAAGGTTACGTAATGGAAAATCTACACTTAAATTTTGAATATTATTAATACTCACATCTTTTAAACTAATAAAATCTTTTTGTTCTCTATTTTTTTGATGGGCAATTTGCTTTTTGCCACTCATATAAAGGGCGGTTTGGCTTTTACTTTTTAACAATTCTTTATAAGTCCCACTAAATACAACCTCACCACCAAATTTACCAGCATTTGGACCAATATCTACGATAAAATCTGCCTCTTCTATGGTCATTTTATCATGCTCAACTACGATTAAAGTATTACCCTTTTGCTGAAGATTTCTTAAAGTTTTAATGAGTTTTGCTGTATCTCGCTCATGCAAACCAATACTAGGCTCATCTAAAACATACATCACCCCGCTTAATCCACTACCAATTTGAGATGCTATACGAATTCTTTGAGCTTCACCTCCACTAATGGTTCTAGCATCACGTCCTAAGGATAAATACCCAAGTCCTACATCATAAAGAAAAAACAATCTTTCATTAATTTCTTTAAAAATAGGCTTAGCTATCAATCTTTCTTGCTCACTCAAATACGCAAAATTAGCTTCTTTTGAAAAAAATGCAGTGGTGTTTTCTATGCTCATATCTAAAATTTCACCCAAATTTTTCTCAGCTACTTTTACAGCTAAACTCTCAGCTCTTAAACGATGACCATTACAATCTTTGCAAGTTTTTTCGCTCATATACTCGCTTAAATCTTTTTCATCTTTTAGCATTTCATAGGCATATTTAACCGCACCTTCAAATTTACGATTTAAACGATGTCTTTTCCATAAAAAGTAAATTTCCTTGGCATTACCATAAAGCACTAGACGCTTTTCTTCTTCGCTTAGCTCATTATATGGAATTTTTACCCTGATATCATTTTGCTCACAAAAAGCCATTAAAAACTTATAATAATAACTTTTATTAAACCCATATAATAGCTTTATAGCTCCTGCTTCTAAGCTTAATTCTTCATTGATAAGCTTTTTCATATCAAGCGTATATCTTATACCAAGACCATCACAACTTGGACAAGCGCCTTTTGGAGAATTAAAAGAAAAACTCAAAGGCTCAAGCAAAGGAAAAGAAATTTTACAATCAAAACAAGCATTATGCTCACTATAATGAAAATGTTTTGCTATGTTTAATTCTTCATTATTTAAAACTTCAATTTCCACTTCACCAAAACTCTCACTAAGGCCTTTTTCTATATCGCTTGCAAGTCTTGCTAGCATATCATCTTGCACTTGGAGTCTATCTATTACAAGTTTTATTGTATGTTTTTTGGTTTTAGCAAGCTCAATATCCTCATCAAGACGTGTTAAAACCCCATCAATTTGCGCTCTAACATAGCCTTTTGCGACTAAATTTTCTAAAAGATCTGCAAAAGTTCCCTTTTTTTCTTTAATCAACGGCGCATAAATAATGATTTTTGCTCCTTTTGGAAGCTTTAAGATTTCACCTACGATATCTGCTGCACTCATAGATGAAATTTTTTGACCACATTGATGACAATGTTGTGAGCCAATCCTTGCGTATAAAAGTCTTAGATAATCATAAATTTCAGTAATAGTTCCAACAGTTGATCGAGGATTTTTAGAAGTTGTTTTTTGATCAATAGCAATAGCAGGAGTTAAACCTTCTATTTTATCAACATTTGGCTTACCCACTTTATCTAAAAACTGCCTTGCATAAGCACTTAAACTTTCAATATAGCGACGTTGTCCTTCTGCATAAAGCGTGCCAAAGGCTAAAGTGGATTTACCACTTCCACTAAGTCCTGTAAATACTATGAGTTTATTTTTAGGAATTTCTAGGTTGATATTTTTAAGATTATTCTCTTTAGCACCAATTATATTAATAGTATCATTCATAACTTTTCCTAAATATTTAAAAATAAATTTATGATTTTAACATAAGAAAAATTAAAATATTTTTCTTTTTATAAAGGAAAAATTAAAATACATTCTTAAGTTTTATATAAATAAAAATATATATAATGATTATCAAAATTATTTTAAAGGAGAAAAAATGAAATTTTCAAAAATGGTGTTTTTGAGTTTTTTTATAGCAAGTTCTGCTTTAGCTCATCAATTCTTTCCTATGCAAACTAGCAATGGATATGAAGTAGGTTTTTGGGCTGATGATCACTGGGTACAATATCAACCCGATAGGGTTTTTAGTATAAGTGCAAAAGATTCTCAAGGAAAAAATTTAAAAGCTGGCTATGGCTACGAAAATAACAAAATATTTATTGAGGGAAAACCTGCTGTTGCAAGTGTTAATTATGATTTTGGATATTACACATTTACAAAAAATGGAAAACATTATGCACAAAAAAGATCTGATATTACAGATATTGCTGGTACAAATGAAGTCACTCAAACAAGAAAAATTTTCAAAATGGGAAAAAGTATTTTTTCTTGAGATGAAGGTTAAAAAAACCATTAGGATTAAAATTTGAAATAGTTCCTTTACAAAATCCTTTAACACTACATGAAGGAGATAAATTAAAACTCCAAGTTTTGCTAGATGGAAAACTCGTAAAAGGAGTTCAATTTGAAGATCAAAATGATGATATCGACAACATAGCAACAATCACACTCACAAAACCAAAAGATGGTTTGCAAACAATAGCTGCAAACATCAAATTACCATACAATCTAGACAGATATGGCGATACTTTACAATTGACAGCGACACTAAGTTTTAAGTCTAAATAATTTCAAATTCTTAGTCAATAAAATTAATTTTTAATTGACTAAGAAATATGTTACATTTTGTAATATATTATTTTTTTATTTATCCTATATAGCAATAAAATATAATTCTACGATACACTAAATAAATTCACTAAAGCAAAGGAATTAAATGAATATTACTAACAAAATATTATGGTTTTTTGTTGCCATTATCGGTGCTGTTTGTTTTGGCATATTAGCACTCCAAAATGGCGAAAGTATTTCAGCGATTTATCTTGTTATTGCTGCTTTATGTATTTATATCATAGGGTATAGATTTTATGGTAGATATATTGCCTATAAGGTGCTAGAGCTAGATAAAAACAGAGCAACTCCTGCTGTAGTTAAAAATGACGGATGTGATTTTGTCCCTACAAATAAAATTGTGCTTTTTGGACATCATTTTGCCGCTATCGCAGGAGCTGGTCCTTTGGTAGGTCCTATACTTGCTGCACAAATGGGTTATTTACCCTCTATACTTTGGATATTAATAGGCGGTGTTTTAGCAGGTGCGGTACATGATTTTGTAGTTTTATTTATATCTACGCGTCGTAATGGAAAATCTTTAGGAGAGATGATAAAAGATGAATTAGGACAATTTATCGGCGCAATAGCAATGATTGCTATATTTGGAATTATGCTTATAATTATTGCGATTTTAGCTATGGTTGTTGTAAAAGCTTTAGCAGAATCTCCATGGGGATTATTTACCATCGCAATGACCATTCCTATTGCTATTTTTATGGGAATTTATATGAGATTTTTAAGACCTGGTAGAGTTGGTGAAGCTTCTATTATAGGTTTTATATTGCTCATATTAGCCATACATTATGGAAGTGAAATAGCTGCTGATCCTTATTGGGCGAAAATATTTACCTTTGATGCACCAACTTTAGCGCTTATTATGATGGCTTATGGTTTTATAGCTGCAATTTTACCTGTTTGGTTTTTACTTGCTCCAAGAGATTATTTATCAACTTTTTTAAAAATCGGTGTTATTGTGGTTATGGCTTTAGCTATTGTATTTGTAGCACCTGATCTTCAAATGCCAAAAATTAATTCTCAATATTTAGATGGAAGTGGGCCTGTATTTGCTGGAGCAATTTTTCCATTTTTATTTATTACCATTGCATGCGGAGCTATTAGTGGTTTTCATGCATTAATTTCAAGTGGTACAACTCCTAAAATGCTTGAGAATGAAACTCATGCATTAGCTGTTGGATATGGCTCTATGCTTATGGAAAGTGCTGTAGCGATCATGGCTTTAATTTGTGCTTGTATTTTACACCCTGGTCTTTACTTTGCCATCAATGCACCTACTGCTACTATAGGTGTAGATGTTGCAAACGCAGCTGCCACTATTTCTGGCTGGGGTTTTAAAATAACTCCTGAGGAAATCACTACTTTAACTACAAATATAGGCGAACAAAGCATACTATCAAGAACTGGTGGAGCACCAACATTTGCCGTAGGTGTTGCTTTGATTTTACATGAATTATTTGGCGGAGTGAATTTAATGGGTTTTTGGTATCACTTTGCTATTTTATTTGAGGCCTTGTTTATTTTAACTGCTGTTGACGCTGGAACAAGAGCTTGTAGATTTATGGCTCAAGATATATTGGGTAATGTTTATAAACCTTTAGGAAATATCAATAATACCTTAGCAGGAATTTTTGCAACAGCTTTAAGTGTTGGTGGATGGGGGTATTTTCTCTACCAAGGAGCGATAGATCCAAAAGGCGGAATTTACTCATTATGGCCACTTTTTGGAGTGAGTAATCAAATGCTTGCTGGCATGGCATTGCTTTTAGCAAGTGCGATTTTATTTAAAATGGGGAAAGTAAGATATACTTGGATTACTCTCATACCTGCTTGTTTTGTTTTAATCGCAACACTTTATGGAGGTATTCAAAAAATTCTTCCTTATAAAGAAGGAGATCCAATCCATAATGCTATAAGTCATGTTGCTGCTGTACAAATAAATACGCAAAAAATACAAGAATTTAATTTAAAACTTTCCCAAACACAAGATGAAACAAAGATTGAGCAAATCAAAAAAGATATAAAATTAGCATCTCAAGCTAAAAATTCCAATTTAATAAATACAATTTTATGTGTGTTTTTCATGATTACCACTTTGCTTGTTATACTTTCTTGTTTTGGAATTTTTATCAAAAAATTAAACATTCCTTTAAAAGAAAGCCCTTATATAGCATTAAAAAAGGAAAAAACATGATAAAAAAACTTAAATTATGGTATGAAAAATCCGAAAGATTTTTTCATCCCTTAGTTGGAGTTGCAAGCTATGATAAATATCTTGAACATATGAAAGAAAAACATCCTAAAGCATCTTGTAAAAGTAGAAAAGAATTTTTCAAAGATTTTCTTGAAAAAAAATACAATAGTGGCTTAGGAAAATGCTGATAAATATTAAAGAGTAAAGTTTTTACTATACAAATGATTTTTGGTGAAAATCACCAAAAATCAAGCATGTTTTTTAGCAAAATCTTTCATAAATTCACTTAGCTTTTGAACTTTTTCAATGCTGATAGAATTATAAATACTAGCACGAATTCCACCTAAAATTTTATGCCCTTTAAGACCTATCATGCCATTTTCTTCAGCTTCTTTTACAAAAACTGGCTCTAAGTTTTTATCATGAGCTATGTTAAAACTAACATTCATTAATGATCTATCTTCTTTTTTAGCATGACCTTTATAAAAACCATTACTCTCATCAATCACATCGTATAAAATTTTAGCCTTTTGTATGTTTTGCTCATTGATTTTATCTAAGCCACCTTGATTTAAAAGCCATTTCATTTCAAGATTAAACATATATATAGCAAAGGTTGCAGGTGTATTAAATAAAGAATTATTTTCAGCATAAACACTGTATTTTAACATACTAGGTATATTTTTATTTTTACTACGCTCTATCATATCTTTGCGGATAAATGCACAAGCAAGTCCTGAAATTCCTGCATTTTTTTGCACCCCACCAAAAAGCACAGCAATATTAGAAAAATCTATCTTTTTGGAGAAAAAATCGCTAGAAGCATCAATTATCAAAGGACTTTTAGTCTTTGGATAGCTTTTATATTGGGTTCCATAAATGGTATTATTAGAGCATATATAAGCATAGTCTGCATTATCGCTAAATTCAAATTGTGGGATATGATCAAACTCACTTTCTTGGCTACTTGCTACTATTTTTGTATTTACTCCTAAAATTTCAGCCTCTTTAATAGCTTTTTTAGTCCAAACTCCCGTATTAGCAAATTCACAAAATCCACCCATATATAAATTCATAGGTATCATAGCAAATTGCAAACTAGCCCCACCTTGCATTAAAAGCACTTCATAATCATCATTTGCACCATAAAGTTCTTTTGCCATTTTAATAGCTTCAAAATGCACTTCTTCAAAAACCTTTCCACGATGAGAAACTTCCATAATAGAAAAGCCTTTGCCATGATAATCAAACAAATGTTCCTGTGCTTCTTTTAAAACCTCATCGGGCAAGTTTGAAGGACCTGCGCTAAAATTCATTACTCTCATTTTGTCTCCTTTTTATAGTATTTGAGCTTCTTTACTCTCATTTATTGAGCAAAGTTTTATAATATCTCCTTTTTTTAGTTTTTCAAGAGAGATATTTTTGCCATCTTTTTGTAAATTTATCAAATTTTTGCTTTTATCAAAAAAATTTTTATGCTGAGTTAAAAGCTCTTCAAAATTATTAAGTCTGTTTTCATAATTTAATAATTTTAAATTTAAAACGCTCTTTAGTTGACTTTGTAAAAAATCAAGCTTTTGTTTTCTAAGAAAAAAAGCATTTTCTAAAGATTTAGCTTTGGCTAAATTTTGTAAATGATCGATTTTATTTTGATAAAACTTAAGATGATTTAACATTTGGTTTTTAAAACGCATAGCAAGCTCATCAAGTCCTTGCTCCAAACTTAGTTTATTTGGAAAAATCATGTCAATAGCCGCACTTGGAGTTGGTGCTCTCAAATCTGCTACAAAATCACTAATAACATAATCAATCTCATGTCCAATAGCAGAAACAATAGGCGTTTTTAAAGAAGAAATACATCTTGCAAGTTCTTCATCATTAAAACAAAACAAATCCTCTCTGCTTCCACCACCTCTTGCCAAAATAATCGCATCAAAATTAAACTCATCAGCTTTTTTTAAAGCATTTATCAAAGAATTTGGAGCGCTTTTTCCTTGAGTAAGTGCATTAAAAATAGTTATTTTACAAAGATTGTATTCTTTTTGTGAAATTAGCTTTAACATATCTTGCAAAGCAGCTGAAGTAAAAGAAGTGATTATGCCTATTTTTTTAGGAAATTTAACAATGCTTTTTTTAGCATTTGTATCAAACAAACCTTCTTTTTCAAGCTTTTCTTTTAGAGCTAAAAATTTAGCTTCTAAATCCCCAAGGCTTGTTTTTTGCATACTTTTAGCGATAAATTGATACCTACCGCTTGCTTCATATAAACTCACATAACCTCTAAGATCAAGCATATCGCCAACTTTAGGTTTGGCTTGAACAAATTGATTAAAGCCTTTAAACATCACACAAGCTATGCTTGATTTTTCATCTTTTAAGTCAAAATACCAATGTCCTGAACTATGAATAGTAATTTTAGAAATTTCCCCACTAAGCTCTATATCATCAAGATGAAATTCTAATAAACTTTTAGCTTTTAGATTAAGTTCTGAAACTTTCATTTTTTTCTTGCAATAAACATAGAGCAAACACCAAAGCTAAAACTTTTATACTCTAACATTTCAAAATGCTCACTCAATTCTTTAATAAATTCTTCTTTGCTTAAAAAATCTTCTATAGAATTTGGTAAATACTCATAAGCGCTATAATTTTTACTGATAAATCCACCCACTTTTGGTAAAATATTTTTTAAGTAAAAATCTCTACAAGCAGCTATAAAACCACCCTGCTCTCTTTTGGTAAATTCGAGTACAAGTAAAATTCCATCCTTTTTCAATACTCTTGCAAATTCCTTTATAGCTTCTTTTCTATTTACCACATTGCGTATACCATAACTTATGCTTATGATGTCTGCACTTTCATTTTCAAGTGGAAGTTCTTGTGCTTTTGCTTGGACAAAAGTTGCTTCAGGGATTTTTTTCTTAGCCACTTCAAGCATACCCGCACTTGGATCAACCCCTTTTATACTAATGATATTTTTATTTGCCCTTAAGGCTTGATTTTGCCATTCTATAATCATATCGCCCGTACCACAAGCTACATCAATAATATCAAGTTCATCATTAGAAAATTTAAAAACATCCAAACAAGCTTTTTTTCTCCAACTCACATCACTTCCAAAACTTAAAATTCTATTAGCCTTATCATAAGTTGGTGCTATATCATCAAACATTTTGACTATTTTTTCTTGTTTTTGCATGTTTTTCCTAACTATATATTTTTAATTTTTTAATACTTTTTTCAATTTGTTTTATTATATTTGCATCATATGAAATTTGCTCTAAATGATTGTATTCAAAATAATTTTTTAGTTTTTCAATACTTTTTTCTTCGAACATAGTTGCAAAATAGCATAATAAAAATTTTATTCTTTCTACTTCTTCTTCAAGATTTCTTTGAGATTTTACATTTTTTTTCTTTAAAAAAACTAATTCTTTTCTTAGTTTAAAAGCTACTAAATACTTTAAAATTTGATTTTTTTCTCCTTGATAAAAATCACAATCATTCTTTAAAATAAAATCCATATCAAGAAAAATATCATTGATTTTTTCATCGCTTAAAATAAAAATATATTTTTCTAGTTCAAACTCATGGTATTTTTTCATATTAATTTGATTTATCAAAAATGAAAATTGTTGTTTTAGTTTATTTTGAATATTTTTTTCAAAAAGAGTATCAAAAACATCAAGACAAAAACAAATTTGTTTAAGGCTTATAAAACATTGTTCCAAGTTTTTTTCACTTGAATTTTTTAAAAAATTTAATCTGTCATTTTTTAAGTTTTTTAAAAGAACAAAAAGTAAAATTTTACCAGCTGAAAAACTTTGAATTTGATTTGGAAAATGCAAGTTAATATCTTTTTGTTTATCTAAAATTTTAATACATCTAGCACTATCAAAAACTTTAGAAAGATCCCCATATAATGCTAAATTTTTACTATAAAAATTCTCATCATCTGTAATTTCTTTATAATTTTTAAAAAAATGAGGTAAATCAAACCGCTTTGCTTCTTCAACGGTGGAAAAAATCACTTTTAAAATGACTAAATTTTTTAAATTGTTTTTAAATTTATAAAGGAAAAATTGGGTATTATCAATCTCAAAACTAATTCTTGTTTTTTTTATTATATTGGCTATAGCATTTTTACTTTGATGTTTAAAATCTTTTTTAGATATTTTATGAGTTTTTTTATCTAAAATATCATGTAATTTATAAAATGTAAATTGATAATAATCTTGATTTATTTTTTTATATTTGATATCACAAAAAGGATTTATACATGTAAAAAATACACGTATTTTATCCTTAGAATAAGCAAGTTTTTCTTCTTTTAAAATTTTGATAAAATCATCGTTTTCAATTAAAAAGCGTCTTTGTACTTCACAAATCATTTTACTTGCAAAATTTACAACCATTCACATAAGCAAACACGCCAAGATAGTCAATAATATTACCAATCTTTTTCTCAAGATCTTCTTGGTATTTATTAATCCCACTATCTTCATAGCGTACATCTTCTATGTGATTGCATTTACTGCAAATTACATGAATATGTGGATATTCATAAATATCATAACAAGTCTTTTGATTTGGAGTATTAATTTCTACTACCAAACCTTGTTCTTTTAAGGTATTTAAATTTTTATATACCGTAGCTAATGAGATAGAAGGATATTCTTCTTTAATACTTTCATACAAAGATTCTATATTAGGATGCTCGTGGCGTTTTAAAATTTTTAAAATACAAAGTCTTTGTGGAGTAGCTTTTAAATCACAGTTTTTAAGCATTTGAATAAGTTCCATAGTCTATTCTCCAAATATTTTACTTATAGTATAACTCTTTTTTTATAAAAAAATGATTATATTAAAAGATATTTTTTATCTTTTAATAAATTTTAATTTTTTGACACAATGAATCAATATCAAGTTCTAAAAATTTTTCCACTTCACTTGTTTTGCCATGGGCTATAAATTGATCTTCAAATTCAAAACTTACTAGTTTTATATGATAAAGATTTTCTTTTTGTAAAAAATTTGCAATCAAACTTCCCACTCCACCTATTTTAGCACTATCTGAAAAAACAAACCAAGTTTTTGTATCTTTTGCCAACTCTTTTAAAAGCTCTTCATCTAAAGGCTTTGCAAAAATCAAATCTATTAAGCTCGCATAATCTAATCCAAGTTTATCTAAAGCTAATTTTGCCTTAGCCACACCTTGACCAAAACCTAAAAATACTTTATCGCTTTGTACTTTAGATAAAATTTGAGCTTTAGCAAGTTTTATCTCACATGGATTAAAATCATCATTTAATAAAAAATTACCCCTAGGATAGCGAAAAGCAAAAACGCCTTGATGAAAATATGCATATTCCATAATATTTTCCATCATAGCCTCATCTCTTGGAGCTGCTAGAGTAATATTTGGTATAGCACTTAAAAAGCTAATATCAAAAACACCCTGATGAGTTTCCCCATCTTCTCCTACAATTCCTGCTCTATCCATAGCTATAACTACATTTAAATTCATAATAGCACAATCATGAATTACTTGATCATAAGCTCTTTGCATAAAAGTACTATAAATTGCTATAAAAGGTTTAAAACCTTCTTTTGCCATAGCCGCCATAGAAGTAACTGCATGTTGTTCTGCAATTGCGACATCCCAAAAACGTTCAGGATATTTCTCTATTAATTTATCAAGTCCAGTACCACTTGGCATAGCAGCAGTTACACCCACTATATTTTCATATTTTTGAGCTAAATTCAGTAGGGTATTTGAAAAAATTTCTGTGGCGCTTTTTTTATTTATATTTGCCTTTAAACTCTCCCCGCTACTTCTATCAAAAGCACCTACTCCATGCCATTTAGCATTTTTTCCCTCGGCTAATGCATAACCCTTGCCTTTGATAGTTTGCACATGCACAACGCAAGGTTTTTTCATAGCTTTTGCTTGATTGAGCGCATTAATAACCTCATTTAAATTATGTCCATCAATAGGCCCAATATACTCAAGCCCTAATTCTTCAAACAAAAGTCCTGGTGTAATAAGTCTTAAACCTTCTTCAAAACGCTTTGCCATATAAGATGCACCTTGAGGAAAGTATTCTAAAAGATTTTCTATGCGTTTTTTAAACTTTTGATAAAACTGCGTTGCCATTGCTTGAGAAAGATATTTTGAAATAGCTCCAATTGGCCTTGATATACTCATCTCATTATCATTTAAAATAATTACACAAGGATATTCTCTATCACCAAGCTCATTTAAAGCTTCATAAGCCATACCCGCACTAAGTGCTCCATCGCCTATTAATACAACAGGCAAACGATCTTCGTTTTTTAATCTTATAGCCTTGCAAGCTCCAACTGCTAAAGATATAGAAGTGCTTGAATGTCCTGCTACAAAATAATCTCCCTCATCAGGCTTTGTATAACCACTTAAACCATTAAACTGTCTTAGAGTATGAAAATTATTTATTTTACCACTTAAAAGCTTGTGTGGATAAGATTGGTGTGAAACATCAAAAATAAAAGGATCTTTTTTTACATCAAAAACATAATGCATAGCTATACTAAGCTCAACTACACCCAAATTCGAACTTAAATGCCCACCATTTTTACTCACTGTGTCTATAATAACTTCACGCAAATTGTTAGCTAAATTTTCTAACTCTTTAATTTGCATATTTTTAATATTTAAGTTATTTAAGTCTATCATTCATTAACCATATTTTTGATTTTTTGCAAACGATTATTAAGGTTTGATTCTATATTGCCTGCATCACTTAATATTAAAATACTCCCCTTATTAATCGCATCATCAAGGCTAAATTTGATATTATTTTGCTCTTGTTCTAAATGTGATTTTACATATTCAAAATCATCAGGGCTAAGTTTTAATTCTATTTTAGTAGCATTTTTAAGCTCATTCATAAGCTCTTTTGCTAAATTTAATGCTATAAGTGAGGAATTTTCCTCAAGTTCTTTTGCAATCACTTCTTTTGCGATAATTACAGCTGTATCGGCTAATTCTTTTTCATTTTTAGATAAAAACTCATTTAAATTTTGCACTGTGTTTTCAAGTTTTTCCACACTTTTTAAGTATTTTTCTTTTAAAGCTTCTAATTCACTTTCAAAATTTTTTTGAGCTTGTTCAAAACCTTCTTTGGTAAATTTTTCTTTTGCATGTTCTAATTCTGTATTTAAGCGATTATTAAATTCAGCCTCTTGGCTTTCTATTTGCATTTGTAACTTAATAATATTTCCTGACATTTCATCAGTTTTTTTAAGCAAATCTTCTACAAAATCAGGTTGGATTTGTGGTTGTGGGGCTTGTGGGGTAGTTTCTACTGTTTGATTTTCCACTGCTTGCTGAGTAGTATTTTGAGCCAGAGGAGTTTGATTTATAGTTTGAGTTTCTTCTTGTTTTTGCTCTTCATTAGAAGACATTTCACTCATAACTTTAAAATGATATCCCTCAACTACATGAGCAGAAATATTTTCAGGTGAAATTACATTAGTTAATTTAGCCATAATCTTACTCTATCATCTCATCAGCCTCACCCACTTGGATAAGACCTTGTTCTGCAAGTTTTTGCACCACTTCTACAACTTTTCTTTGAGCCTCTTCAACATCTTTTACACGCACAGCACCCAAAAAGCCCATTTCTTCTACAAAAGCTTCAGCAGCACGCGTTGACATATTTGCCATAAATTTTTGTTTTAAATCCTCGCTTGCACCCTTTAAACCTATCATCAAATCGCGTTTATCAGCAGCTTTTAAAACTTCTCTAATCGCATTAGTACTAAGCTGAGAAATATCATCAAAAGTAAACATTAAATCTTTAATGGTTGTAGCAAGTTTTTCATCACTTTGCTCAATATAAGAAAGTGTTGTTTTAGATGCTTTTTGACCCAAGCGATTAAGCACTTCAGCAACCGCTCTTGGACCACCCACTTCAACTTTATAAGAAGTAAGACTTTCAAGTTTACTTTCAAGCACAGCAGATACTCTTTTGATAATTGAAGGTGAAATATCCCCAAGATTTGCCATTCTTATTACAACCTCAGCCCTTAACTCATCACTAAAATATTCCAAAGTTTCAGCAGCTTGAGTAGTATCCATATGAGCTAAAATCAAAGCTATGGTTTGAGGATGTTCTTTAATGATAAAGTCAGCAAGCTGTTGTGGTTTGATTTGAGAAAGATAAGCAAAATTTTGGTTATTTTCCATACTTTTGGTAAGTTTTTCCAAAATTTTATTGGCAATTTCAGGACCAAAAGTTCTAAATAAAATTTCTTTTGCATATTCCAAACCGCCGCTTTTTAGATATTGGTTTGATTGTAATAAAGTATAAAATTCTTCTAAAACTGCAGTAGCAACTGGTTTGTCAACATTTTTTGCTAAAGCGATATAGCGAGAAATTTCAGTGATGACATTAATATCCATATGAGAAAATAAAACTGTCGTTACATCTTCTCCAAGTTGAATTAAAAAAATTGCGACCTTTTCTGGCATAGAAAGGTCATCATAGACCATTTTTTGTTCTTCACTAAGCTTTATCATCAGATATCCTTCTCACCAAATTCAGCTTCATTTTCAACAAGTTTTTGTAACAATAATGCCACTTCTTCACCTTTTTCATTAGCCACTACTCTTAATTTTTCGAGCAAGACATCATATTGAAGCGCATCTTCATCAAAATTATCCCCAAAGCCAAGTTGTTCTTCAACTTTCTTACGTGCTGCGTTGAATTTTTCAATAGCATCTTCAGCCTCATCAATGATTTGCCCGTCTTTTCCTTCCATCTCTTCTTCAAGCTTGATATCTGCAAGCATTTTTTGTGAAAATGGCACAATAACTTTTTTATAAAAGATGAAAAGTAAAATCGCAGCAAAGACATACTTAACAGGTGGGATAAATGGCTCAACAAATCTTGAATAGAAAGTTTGAACCTTATTTTCAACTTTAGCTGTTCTATGAAATTCCAAATTATTTACTTCAACCGCATCACCTCTAGCAAGATTAAAACCTATAGCGCCTTTAGTGAGATTTTCAATAGCTTGAATTTCTTTATCGCTCAAAGGAATATATTCATTAGTAATATTTCCCTGATCATCAGTAATTACTTTGTATTTTCCATCTACTACAACGGCTGCAGAAATTCTTTTAACGGTCGCAAATTGCTTAGTGGTATTGGTGATTTTTTTAGAAATTTCATTATTAGTTGTGGTTTGGTTTTTAGTGTAAACCTCGCGTGCACCTTTATCATCTAAACCTTCTACAGGACCGATGTTTGAAACAGCACCTGGCACACCTTGAATTTCTTTATCTTTATAGCCTTCTCTATGTTCTTCTAAAGTTTGTTCACTACGCACGACTGTGTTTGGATCATATACTTCACTTTGTGATTCTTCTTTAGAAAAATCATAATCAATACTAACCTTTGCCACTACTCTATCATAACCACCCGCAAATGGAGCAATAGAAGCAATAATTTTTTGCTCTAATTCATATTCTTGATCTCTTTTATATTTAATTTGAGCAGCAATTAAATCACTCTCAAAAGCACCCTCATCATCTAAAGGAATACCTTTTTGATCCATGATTTTTACATTTTCAGGGGTAAGTTTTGTCACTGAAGAAGCAATTAAGTTTTTAATCCCCATAATTTGCTTTTTATTAAGCTTTAAGCCTTCTTTTATCGTCAAAGTTACTGAAGCAGTTGGTGGGACTTGTTGTTGAGTAAAAAGTGTATCTTTAGCAAAAGCAATATGCACTGTGGCACTATGGATAGGCTCTAAACTTTCAATCGTTCTAGCAAGTTCACCTTCTAATGCTCTTTGGTATTTTACCTTTTGCTCAGCTTCTGTTGCGCCAAATTCTTGTTTATCAAAAAGCTCAAAACCTACTTTATTATCTTTTGGCAATAACCCTGCAGAAGCAATAGCTAAACGCTGTTTATACACTTGTTCATTAGGTACTAAAATAGTTCCCTCATCACGCAAAATATAAGGAACCCCGCTTTTTTCAAGTTGCGTTACTATCATCGCTGAATCACTAGTATTAGCATTTTCAAATAATACTGAATATCCAGCCTCACTAGCTACTGTAGAACCACTTCTAAAAAGGGTTAAAAATACTAAAAATCCAACTACAACAACAATAGAAGCAGCAATGATAATACGCTGTCTTAAACTTAAATTTTGATAAAGCTGACCTACTTGGTGCAGTATAGTTTTATAATCCATTTATTTCCTACAAACTAAAAATTTTTAGAAAACTCTTCAAAAAACCTTGAATTTTCATACTCTGTACCTATACTTATACGCACAGCATTTAAACCATAACTTTGTAAATTTCTTATTATTATACCGTTTTTAAGCAGTTTTTCAGATAAATCTGTACTATTTTTTTCATCAAAAAAATAAGTAATAAAATTTGTATAGCTTGGAATATATCGAATTTTATAATTTTTAGCAAAATCTTCATAAAGTTTCATTTGCAAAAAATTATTTTCCAAAGTTTTTTGCACAAACTCATCATCATCTAACGCAGCAACAGCAGCTTTTAAACTCAAATTAGTCACATTAAAAGGTGCTCTTAATTTATAAAACGCATTAATAATTTCCTTGCAAGCTATACCATAACCTACTCTCATACCACCCAAACCATAAAGCTTAGAAAAGGTTCCTAGATATACTGTATTTTGAAATTTATGGATTAATTCCTTAGGGTTGATATGTTTTTTGCTATCTTTAAATGAAGCAAATTCATTATAAGCTCCATCAATGGCTACCAAACAATCCTCATCAATTTTTTCTAAAAACTCAAAAACCGCACTTGCGTCTAAACACTCACCTAAAGGATTATTTGGCAAACATAAAAAGATTACTTTGATTTCATTTTTATGCTTTTGATATAACTCATACAACTCATTTAAATCATGGGTTAAGCTTGGAGTTTTATAAACCTTAACTCCTAGTTGTTTTGCATAAATTTCATACATAGCAAAGCTAACCCCGCATTGCAAATAAGCCTTAGAATGATCAAGTTTTGCATGCACTATATATTCTATGATTTGATCACTCCCACTACCTATGATGAGATTTTCTTTTAAAATATCATATTTTTGTGCTAAAGCTTGTTTTAATTCACTCATAGTATCATCAGGATACAAATGAGCTAAATGTGCATTATTTATAATGGCTTCTTTAGCTTTTTTACTTGTGCCATAAGGATTTTCATTACTCGCTAATTTAATAACTTCTTTTAAACTATATTCTTTAGCAATTAAATCCATATCCTTACCACTTTCATAAGTTTTAATAGCTTCCAAAAAAGGATTAAATTTCATTACTTTCTCCTGATAAATACGATCCAAGCCATTTTATATGCTCAGCTTTTTTTAATACTCTTTGGACATTTTCATCATCAATATGTCCTTCAAAATCTATATAAAAACTATGTACAAATTCTCTTGTTTTTATAGGGCGTGATTCAAGTTTTGTTAAATTTATCCCCTCTTTTTTAAACTCATATAATAAATCACTAAGCCCACCTGGTTTATGTGCAGCAAGTGCTAAAATAGAAGTTTTACAATGAGGCATTTGAGGTATTTTTATATCACTTAAAATCAAAAACCTAGTGCGATTTGCCAAATTATCCTCAATCGTTTCAAATAATATAGGCACATTATAAAGTTTTGCTGCAATCTTAGAACAAATCGCAGCTGAAGTAACATCTTGCGAAGCTAAGCAAGCCGCATGAGCTGTAGATTTGCTTGCTACAAATTCTACTTCACTTAAATCATGACTTTCTAAAAAATTTCTACATTGATTATAGCCTTGTGGATGAGAATATATGCGTTTAATATCTTTTAAATTTTCACTCATACTTACAAAAGAATGATGAATATCCATATAAATTTCAGCAAAAATCTTTACATTTTCATATTTTCCAAGACAATCAAGCGTCACACCCACTGCACCTGCTGTATTATTTTCTATAGGTACTACTCCATATTTTGCTTCTTTGTGAGCTAATTCTTTAAAAACATCTTCTATATTTGCAAGCGGAGTATAACGACTCATAGCACCAAAACGCGTTCTTGCTACTTGATGAGTATAACTTCCCTCAGGGCCTAAATAAGCTATGCTTTGGGGCATTTCTAAATTTCTTGATACAGCAAAAATTTCTTGATAAATTGCTTCGATTGCATTTTGATCTAATAAACCATGATTATAATTTTTAAGTCTATTTATAATAGCTCTTTCACGCTCAGGTCTATAAATACTTCCACCTAAATTTTGCTTAATAACTCCTATATCTTTAACATGAAGCATTCTTTCATTAAGTAAAGCCAAAATTTTATCATCGATAGTATCAATTTTATTGCGTAATTTTTCTATATCTTTCATTTAAACCTCGATATGTAGTAATCCTTAATACTATCATATACAAAATTAAGTTTAGTTGTATCAAGACCTTGAGTGTTAGAAATTTTACCGCTTAAAACTAAGGCTGTTTGTATGCCAAGCTCATAAGCACCAAGCAAATCGCCTTTAAAATCATCACTAATAATCAAAGTCTTTTTAAAACTCACATTACAATCTTGCTGTTTTAATAAATTTAAAGCACTTTCATAAAAAGCCTTACTAGGTTTTCCTATCACTTTATAATCAAACTCGCATGCATTTTTAAGCATAGACATAATACTTCCAACACCTGGATAAAGCCTTGAGTTTTTCTTATAAATACTACTTTCATGCATTGCTATAGCTTGCACGCCATTTTTAAGATACTCTATCATACTAGCAAAATCTTGAAATTTAAAATCATCATAACTTGCTAGTAAAAATGCTTTTGGGTTTTTATAATCAAGCTCATAACCTAACTCTTGAAGTGAATCTAAAAATTCTTTTGCTCCAAAAGCTGCTATTTTGCAAGGCTTTAAATGATCTTTTAAAACACAAAAAGGATCAATATAAACTTTTTCATTAATTTCAAAACCCAAATTTTGCAAATAATTTAAAAAATCTAATTTTTTGGTATTATTAGTAATAATCACATAAGGAATTTTTTCTTTATTTAAAGATTTAATGAGTTCTAAAGCACCATTTATAGGACTTTTATCATGATCTGAAATCAAAGTCCCTTGTACATCTAAAAATAACATTTCAATCCTTTAAAAAATCAAACTCTAAAGCAATTTGATCCTCATAACTTTCTCTTTTTCTAATCATTCTTACCGTGCCATTTTCACAAGCTAGCTCACATACTCTATTGCGAGTATTATAATTACTACTCATGCTAAAACCATACGCACCTGCACTTTTAACTATGATCAAATCTCCTGCTTTTGTTTTAGCTAATTTTCTATCTTTAGCTAAAAAATCTCCACTCTCACAAACCCCGCCAACAATATCACAAAGGCTCTCTTCTTTATTTTCGCTCAAAAGCTTGATTTTATGATAAGCGCTATATAAACTTGGACGTAATAAATCATTCATCGCCCCATCAACAATCACAAAACGCTTTTTATCATTAAATTTTTCATATAAAACTTTAGTAACAAATTCACCTGCATTTGCTACCAAAAACCTGCCAGGTTCCATACCTATACACACATCAAGACCTTGTAAACTTGCTAAAATTCCTTGAGCATAATCATATAAATTTGGTTCTTGCTCATCTTTATAACAAACCCCTAAACCCCCACCTATATCAAAGAATTTAATATTAATTTTTAAAGCCAAAAGTTCTTTTACTAATTTTGCAACAATCACAGAAGCCTCATGAATACTGCTTATATCAAGAATTTGCGAGCCTATGTGAAAATGCACACCAACTGGCTCTAAAAATTGTGAGTTTTTAGCATAAAGATACATTTTTTTGGCACTTTCTATATCTACACCAAATTTATTTTCATGCAAACCTGTAGAAATATAAGGATGTGTTTTAGCATCTACATTTGGATTTACTCTTATGCTTATACGAGCTATCTTTTGATTTTCTTTAGCAATTTGTTCTAAAAGAAGCATTTCTTCATAGCTTTCTAAATTTACATAAAGTATATTTTGCTCTAAAGCATATTTTAACTCATCAGCACTTTTACCTACCCCACTAAAAATAATTTTATAATTTTTAGCCCCTGCTTTTAAAGCTCTATAAATCTCACCCGCACTAACACAATCAAATCCACTATCTAAAGAAGCTAAAAGTTTTAAAACACTTAAATTAGAATTCGCTTTAACTGCATAAAAAATTTGTGATTTTCTTGCTTTAAAAGCAACTTTTAACATTGCGAAGCGTTCTTTGATTTTATCAAAATCATAAATATAAAATGGTGTATTGTATTCTTTTGCTAGTTTTAAATAATCCATAAAAACCTCACTTGTAGTTATTTGTGTTTAAAATAATAAAAACTTCCTATACTCATTAAAATAAATACTGGTAACATTATACCAAGCTCTGGAAGTAAAATTTCATTTTCACTCAATCTTGTTAATAAAAACAACAAGCCCCAAACCAAAAGTATGCACACAAAAAATACAAAAGCTAAAAGTGCGAGATTAAAAAATCTTGCTGTTAAAGGGAAATAATAATACACAATAAGCATTAAAAATGGCGCAAAAAATGGTGTAAGAACTAAAGAATACAAGCTTGTTCTAAGTGTATTAGTAGAAATATTTTGTTTTGCAAAAATTACCATACTTTCTAGTGCGTCTAAAATAGAATAAGAAGGATTGCTCTCTACTAAAGAAATTCTTTCTAAAATTTTTGGAGAAAAATCTTCTAAACCTTTAATATTTTTAAATTCTTCTATACTTAAACCCTCTTTTGAAACAATCAAATTTTGTGGTACATTAGTAGCTTTAGCATCATTTAAATCCCAAGAATCTCCATTAAATTTAGCAGTTTTTGCATGGATTATACTTTGAATGTCTAAATTTTTTATGTCAAATATTTTTACATTATATAGGGTTTGAGAACTTGTTTTTTGTATATAAATAAATTTATCATTATATTTAATCAAAACTTCCCCACCCTCTCTATCTACAACGCCACGCTTAAGAATATTACTTTTATATTCATCTGCATAAGCAAAAGAGCTAAAATTAAGTCCTACATAAACACAACAAAAAAACATAGCCCATAAAAAAGGATAAAAAATCACTTGATTTTTACTTAAACCCAAAGCATATAAGCTAACAAATTCATTCGAGCGTATCATATTAAAAATACACAAAACCAAAGCAAGGACTATAGCTAAAGGTAGTATATAAGAAGCTGCTGAGCATGTTAAGAAAAATATATATAAAAGCTCTAAATTTGCACTTTTTGGCAGTCTATTGAAATTGAGCAAAAAATCAATCGCTACAAAGAAAAAAGTCAAAGAAAAAAATAAAATAAAAAATGATTTTAAATACAAAGATGAAATATAGCGAAAAAATATACTCATCGTTTAACTTTTTAAAGAATATTTTGAAGCGATTTTTTCTATATCAGAATTTAAAAGCTCAAGTAAGGCTTTTTTGCTATGTTCTAAAACCTTAGTTAAGCTTTCTTGTTCTTCTTGTTTAAATTTCCCCAAAACATGAGAAATTATATCTTGTCCTTTTCCTACTCCTATGCGTACTCTCTCATAAGCATTACCACAAAGATTATCTATACTTTTAAGTCCATTATGCCCACCACTTGATCCACCTATTTTAAATTTCAAAGCACCTAAATTTAAATCTATATCATCATGGATTACAATAATTCTATCGCATTTATAGTATTCACTAACAGCTTTTACGCTTTCTCCGGATAAATTCATATAAGTAGAAGGTTTTAAAAAAAGAGTAGAAGAGCTTTTAAAAAGCTCTCCTTTAAATTTAGCATTTGAAAGCTTTGTTGTTTGCAAGTCTTTCAAAATTAAGTCAATTAGCATAAACCCTACATTATGACGGGTTTGGGCGTATTGTTCTCCTATATTACCAAGTCCTACGACTAAGGTCATTTTATCTTGCTTTTTCTACGCCAACTACAGCTACTCTATCAGCATCAACCATAGTTACACCCTCAGGTACAACCACATCGCGGATTAAAAGTGCATCACCAACATCAAGTTTAGTTACATCTAATTCAAAATAACTTGGTAAGTTTTCAGCTGCACATTTTACTTTTAATCTTCTTTTTGATTGGATTAAAACACCTTTATTTTTAAGACCCATAGCTGTTCCTACGATTTTTACAGGAACCATATATTTAGAAATAACACCTTTTTGTGCTACTTTTAAATCTACGTGTTTTAATTCTGCAGTTACAGGATCTTTTTGATAATCAACTACCACAACATTTAATACTTTATCTGCTACTTTTACATCAAAAGCTAAAGTAGTTTTTTTGCGTACTTCTTTAATAAATTCATTTACTTTAAAAGCAGCATTAATGTTTTCTAATCCTTTTCCGTAGATGTTTGCGATTAGATAACCATCTCTTTTTAAAGCTTTAGCAGCTTTTCTACCGATACTCTCTCTAACGATACCTTCTAACATCTGTTTCCTTTCTAAAAAAATAAACGCTAATTATAGCTAAATAAGTTTATAAAGATTTTAAAATATCTTCATAAGCTATGCAAAATTGCTCTAAACCATCATCAAGCAAATCTTTACAAGCTTTACTCAAAGCATCTTTTGAAATATTTGCATTCAATTTTTTCTCTATACATTCATCTTTCAAAGGCTCTTTAAATATAATTTGCTTACCTTTAAAAGCCTTAATAGCATCTAGTGGAGCAGTATTAATAGCTTTATCATAGAGTAATTCTTTAATATAATAATCTTTTTCTAAATCATCACCCTTAACACCCGTACTTGCAAATAAAGCTCTAATATTTGCTTCATTTTGTTTGATGATATAATTATAAGCCTTAGTTGCAGTGAGAATTCCTATATAATTTTTATCTAAAACTTGATTATTTAATAATCTATCAAAACGACTTACAAAAATACTAATAACAGCTTGAGGTTCTTTTTTGGCTGCAATATTATTTTTTCTAAATTCCTTTAAACCTAAATTTAAAGCTTCAAAACATTTTTTAGTTTGCTCAAAATCAAAAATCAAAGTAGCATTTACACTAATACCATTTTTCATTAATTCTTGCATTACTTCATAAGAAGCTTCTGTTGCAGGAATTTTCATCATCACATTTTCTTTTGCAATTTGCGTGTATAATCTTTTTGCCTCAGCCAAAGATAAGCTAGTATTATCTTTTAATCTTGGGTCAATTTCAATACTAATAAAACCATCATTATTTTCATAATAATTAATAGCTAATTTATCTGCGGCCTTAGCAATATCTTCTACCGCAAGATACTCATATAAAGCTTTTTTATCTTTGAGATTTGATTTTTTGATTTTTTCTTTATAAATAGCTGAGTTTAAAATCGCATTTTTAAAAATAGCAGGATTTGAAGTAGCACCATTGATTGTTCTTGAGTATATTAAATCCAAAAATTCATGATCTAAAAATTCATTTTCTATAAAATCACACCATAGCGAAAATTTTTTCATTGTATTACCTTTATTATTTCTTTTAAATCTTTTTTATCTACACAAATATCTGCATGAGATCTTAAAATTTCTTTGGCACAAAAAGCTATTTTTAATCCACATTCTTTAAACATAGAAATATCATTAGCTCCATCGCCCACACACATAATTTCTTCTGTTTTTAAATTTAAAAATTTCTTAAGTCTTTGTAGTATAATACCTTTTGAGTTGTTAAACATAATTTCTCCACCAACTTTTCCCGTTAAAACACCGTTTTTACTATGCAAAAAGTTAGCAAAACCGAAATCAAAATGAAGTTTATTTTGTATTAAGTCAATTCCCTCATGAAATCCACCGCTAAAAACAATAATTTTTATATTTTTATTTTTTAAATACTCGCATAATTCTTTAGCGCCATTCATCAAAGGTAAATTTTCACAACACTTTCTTACTTGATCAACTGGCATTCCCTCAAGCAAGGCTACTCTAGTACTTAAGCTTTCAAAAAAATCAAGCTCACCATTCATTGCTTTATCGGTGATACTTTTAACAGCATCACCGACATTATACTCTTGTGCTAAAATATCGATGGTTTCCCCATCCATTAGCGTAGAGTCAAAGTCAAAGGCACAAAGCTTTATCATTAAAACTCACGCTTTAATAAAGCTTCGGCTTTTAATATAGTTAAAATATTTTCCTCTCTTTTACCTATACCAAAAATCATACCTTTTTCTTTTAGTAAAGTTTCAGGTGGCGGATCAATTCTGCTTCTGTGAATTTTGATAGCCTCTGTTAATCTATCTATCACAAAACCCGCATTACCTGCAGGAGTTTGATTTCCATTTGCTACGCCTTTTAAAACAATATATCTAGTTTGAGGTGTCATTTTAGAACTACCTTGATTAAATCTTTTCGCAAGATCAATCAAAGGCATAACATTACCCCTCATATTAAACACACCTAAAACATAATCAGGAACACTTGGAACCCTAGTATATTCTATAGGTTTAATAATTTCTTGGATATTAAGAATAGGAATAGCATATTCCTCATCTCCTACCACAAAACCAACAAGCTGAATAATATCCTCTTCTTTATCCACATCTGGTTCTGCAATTTGCGCTTGTTGTTTTTGCAAAACCTGGCTTAATTTATCATTCATCTTCTTATCCTAGTTTTAAATTTTTTCTAACTACATTTTCTAAGTACTCTGGAGAGTAAGGCTTAGTAATATACTCAGTCATTCCTACTTCCACACCTCTTAGACGGTCTGATTTACTAGTTCTTGAAGTTACCGCAACAAGTGGAAGGTTTTTGTATTTAGAATATTTTCTAATTTCACCTGCTAAGGTATAACCATCCATTCTTGGCATTTCAATATCAATCAGCACAGCATCAATATCATGTTCGCCTGATTTAATTGTATTTAATGCCTCAACGCCGTTAGTTGCTTCTATAATACTCACACCTAGTGGTTCTAGTGATTTTTGTATGATATTTCTATCCATCTTAGAATCATCCACTATAAGTACTGTATAATCGCTTGGTTTTTCTTTCACAACCTTTTTAGCTTGCGCTTCAATTTGTGCTTTAATATCTACTTTGATCTCTTTAGCTATATCCATCATAGCAGCAACATCAATAATCAAAGTAACTCTACCATCACCACGAATCGTCGCTCCTGCTATACCCTGGATGTTTTGTAAATATTCGCCCATAGACTTAATAACGATTTCTTCTTGACCTACTAAAGTATCTACTATAATACCAAGCTTACTTTCTGCTACACCTATAACAACTACATAAGTTTGATCAGTATTTTCAAGCACTTGTTTTACACCAAATACATCTGAAAGTCTTACTAAAGATAAAACCTCATCTCTTAAGCGAAGTACGTTTTTACCTTCAATGGTATAAATATCATCAATTGGCACCCTAACTGTCTCAAGAACACTTGCAAGAGGAATAGCATAAAACTCTTCTTGTGTACCTACAAGCAATGATTGAATAATTGCTAAAGTAAGTGGGATTTTAAGCTTCATCACAGTGCCTTTACCAAGTTCACTGTCAATCTCAATCACACCATTTAGTTTTTCAATATTAGTTTTAACAACATCCATTCCAACACCACGACCTGAAACATTAGTGATTTTAGCAGCAGTTGAAAAACCTGGTTTGAAAATCAATGCAAACGCTTCTTTATTACTCATTTGATCAGCTTCGCGCTCTGTGATTAAGTTTTTCTCTATAGCTTTTGATTTTAAAGCATCCGCATCAAGCCCTTTACCATCATCAGCAATTTCCACTACAATGTGGTTTCCTTCATTGTATGCTTTAAGATTAACGGTTCCTTTTTCTGGTTTACCATTAGCCACACGTGTTGCTGGATCTTCTATACCATGATCACACGAGTTTCTAATCATATGCATAATAGGATCGCCAATTTCTTCCACAATAGACTTATCAAGTTCAGTTTCTTCCCCTGAAATTTCAAGCTCCATTTGCTTGCCAAGTTCACGACCCAAATCACGTACAACTCTTGGGAATTTGTTGAAAACTTTTGCAATAGGTTGCATTCTTGTTTTCATAACTGCTAATTGAATATCTGTAGTAACAATGCTAAGTTGCGATACTACTTGGTTTAATTCTTCTAAGAATTTTTCCCCATCATATCTTTCTTCAACATCATCATAAATTTTTAATAAGCGGTTTTTACCAAGAACAAGCTCACCAATTAAGTTCATCAAATGATCAAGTCTTTTTACTTCAACCCTAATGGTTTGATCCATATTTGCACCACTGCTTCCACCACCTGCTGCAGGAACTTTTTTCTCAGCAGTTGCATTTTGTGCTTGAGCAGCTGGTTTACTTGGAGCTGGATTAGCTTCTTGTGTTTTTTTCTTTTCAGCACGTCTTGCTTGGTCTTCAGCTTTTCTTACTTTTAAAAGTCTTTCAATTTCAGCTTCAACCTCATCATCGCTAAGTTTATTTACATCAACTTCAGGTTCTTCAACCTTTGACTCTTCTTTTACTTCTTCTTTTGGCTCTTCAGTTTTAGCCGGTGCAACAGACTCTAAGCTTTCACCTTCTGAAATAGCGGTTAATCTTGTACAAATTGGAGCTATATCAAGCCCTATTGCTGTATCATTTCCATTATCTCTAATAGAATTTAATAAGGTTTTCATCATATCAATAGACTCTAAAACCACATCCATTACTTCAGGAGTAATTTTAAGCTCATTATGTCTTGCTTTATTTAAAACATCTTCCATGTGATGAGTAAGTTTTGTTAAAACATCAAAATTTAAAAAGCTTGATGAACCTTTAACAGTATGTGCGACACGGAAAATTCTATTTAATAGTTCTAAGTCTTCAGGATTTGCTTCTAATTCAACCAAATCATGGTCAATTTGCTCAACTAGTTCAAAGGCTTCAACTAAAAAATCCTCAAGTATTTCTTGAATATCTTCCATTTTTACTCCTCACCTTTTTCATGTTTTTTAATAACACGAGAAATTTCAGCAAAGAAATCACTTGCGTTAAATTTAACCAAATACCCCTCACCACCTGCTTCTTTAACACCTTTATCACTCATAAACTCATTTGATAAAGAAGAGTTAAACACGATAGGAATATTTTTAAATCTCTCATCTTCTCTTACTTTAGCTGCAAAGTGGAAACCATCCATTTGAGGCATTTCAACATCACTTACGATAATCTTTAGATGTTTATTTAAATCACCACCATATGCCCCATATAGTTCTTGAAGTTTTTGTAAACCTTCAACACCATCTTTTGCTTCTACAACTTTTAAGCCGATTTTATTAAGTAAATCTTTAACAAGTTTTCTTGCAGTAGAGCTATCATCAAGCGCTAAAGCCATACCTTCGATTTTTTGGATTTTATCATCTTCAATATCAGTTTGTGGAGTATAAATTCCAAGCTCTTGCACAATGCTTTCTAAATCTAGGATAAGTAAAACCTCATCTCCTTCGATTTTAGTCACACCGGTGATTTTACCCTTATCTAAACTTCCTGCACTTGTTGCAAAAGTAGCTGGTTCTATATTTTTCCAATTAATCCTACGAATTCTTTTTGCTTCATGCACAATAAAACCAATTAAAACATTACTAAATTCAGTAATGATTACCCTAGGTTTTATATTTGTCATTTCTGGTTCTTGAATTTGCATCCATTTTGCTAGGTTGATTACAGGAATCACCACACCACGAAGATCAAAAATACCTTCCACATAGTCAGGTACCCCTGGAATTTCAGTCAAAAAAGGAATTTTAATGATTTCTCTAACCTTAGAAACATTTACACCATAAATTCCCTCATAGACTTTATCGTGGCCTTGCTTAAAGATGCGAAAATCAACAAGTTCCATTTCATTTGAACCTGTTTTAACGACATTCTCATCAAACATTATGCCTCCTTAAGTTCTATTTTGTGAAATCTGATTTCTGGCTCATATTTTACTACAAAAAAACTTTCCTTGTATGCAAAAGTAGCTAAATTTAAATATTTTATATTTTCGTATTCTAAAAACACATCTTGATGATAATGACCTTCTATTACAAAACCTATATTATAGTGCTTTAAACGCTCTTTTGCTAAGGCAGAAAAATGGGGAATTTTTCTAATAAGTTGTTTTTTGTTTTGATTTTTTAGAATTTTTTGAGTAATTTTTTCTTTACTAATAACATTTAAAAAATTTAAAAAAAGTAGTAAATAATGATTTCTTAAACTTTTTAAGTAAAATTGCAAAAAAGGTTTTAAAAAAATATCTCCATGAGCTAATTTTACTAAGGTTTTATCTTGGAATTTACAAAGTAAAGGTTGCTGTTTTATGCTAAAAACCTTAACATTTTTAAAAAATTTAGCCAAATTAAAATCATGGTTACCTTCTAAATAAATGATTTCAATTTCATTAGCAAGTTCTTCAAGTAAATCTATATAAGCTTTTGCAAAATCATGTGTGGCTTTTACTTCATAAATTAAAAGATCAAAAATATCACCCATTAAAAAAAGCTGCGGGACTTGAATTTTTTTATTTTTTAAGGCTTGTAAAAACTCCCAAAAACCACGCCTATTTTCATTTTCATGTGCATCAGCGATAAAAATAGCATTTTCTTTTATACAAATCAATATCTTGCTTTCTCGTATTTTAACACTTTATCATAATCCACTTCGCCATTAAAAATTCTAATCCTATTAGAATTAAATTCATCACTTAACACATCTCTAGCGGGATCATAATCCTCGACTTTAATACCACCAATAGTTGTCATCGTATGAATCAAATCATCTATCATAAATGGTCTATTTTTGGCTTTTATTATCCTATCTACTAATTCAGGATTGTTTTGTTTAAATTTATCACTAACTATAAAAAAGAACGGAATTTCAGCAGTGAATCTTGAAGTTACAAAATGTTCCGCTCTATCTCTATATTCATAGACACTTTCTCCATGATCACTAATATAAACAATAATCGCTTCTTTATCTTTGAAAAAACTAAACACTTCATTGACAAAATAATCATTATAGAGTACCGCATTTGCATAGTTAGCAATATTTACTTTAAATTTCTTATCTAAATTTCTTTTTATATCTTTACTTGTAAATTTAGCAAACTGTTTCTCATATCTTCTGTCATACTTAAAATGCGTACCCATTAGCTG
The DNA here is from genome assembly GCF_024723515.1 of Campylobacter sp. W0066.2. Lineage (NCBI taxonomy): Bacteria > Pseudomonadati > Campylobacterota > Epsilonproteobacteria > Campylobacterales > Campylobacteraceae > Campylobacter > Campylobacter sp. W0066.2. The sequence continues at coordinate 42,937 of NZ_JANQCV010000005.1, forward strand.
AATTACAAAAAAATCATAAATATTACTAGCATTTTTTATATATGGTAACATTGCACCATCTGGTTGTTTTGTAAAAATTTTATCATCTGTAGTGAATTCATCCAAATATATAGTTTTATTAGCTCTGCTAGCAACAGCTCGAGTTATACTAGTATGACCTGATAAGGGTTCGTGGTTAGATATAAACATACTCTTATATCCCGCTAAATTATACAAATCCACTATGTTTATTCTATCATACCAATTTTTCTCATTTTCTATATTTGAGAAATTCATAACCCTTCTTAATGAAGCTTGAGTGTTTGCAAAAGGCGATATCGTGTCGCTAAATTTAATCAAGCTTCCATTTTTTTCTAAAATATCTAAATTTGGTGTAGTTTTTAAATCATAGCCATATAAACTCATATAATTTCTTTGAGTACTTTCACCTACAATAAAAACCACATAAGAGATTCTTTTTTCAGATATAGTAGTTATCCTATTTTTATAATCATTTGCGATTTTCTCATAGTTTTTTAAATAAAAATTATAATCAGCCCAAATGCCATTTTCACCATAATATCTTAAAAATTGTTCTGGAATATCAATAAAAAATGAAAAATTAATCTTATCAATCGAATTAATTCCCTGTTTTTTTATAAAATATCTATTAGCACAATCTAAAAGCAAACCAACAATTATTAAAATATATATTATTTGAAATACTTTAATAGTGTTATCTTTTACATATTGTTTCAATTTTATTTTTTTACAAAAATATAAAAATATACCTATCAAGACAATAAAAGTGAGACATAAAATAAAATATTTTTTGTCAATATAGGTTTCTATAAATTCTAATGTTTCTTTTGGAGATATTTGTGAAAAAACATCTATAAACATAGGGTTAAATTTGGCAGAATAATTTACCAATAAATAGGTTTGCAATATAAAAGCAATGACAGCATAAACTGTTAAAAAATATATAATATACCTAGCTCTTTCTTTAAAAAAAAGAAAAAATATATGAATGATAAAAATTTCTAGTATAAACACTATAAATACATTTTTTATAGCCTTAAATAATATCCATTCGTAAATTTCCCTTTCAAATGTTAAATAACTCCACCACAATGAAATACTTACATCTAAAATAAAAATCAAAGATATATATGGAAAATATTTAATAATAAAATCAAAGTATCTTTCTTTTTGCATTAAAATTCCAAAGCTTTGTATTCTATAGAAATGATTTCAAATTCACTCTCGCCTTTTGGTAAACGCACTTTAAAATCATCCCCTTCTTTTTTACCAAGCATTGCTTTAGCAATAGGCGAGCTAATGGAAATATAACCTTTTTCTAAATTTCCCTCATTTACCCCTACCAAAGTATAAGTGCTTTGCTTTTCACTTTCTAAATCTTCCACCACAACAGTTGAGCCAAATTTCACACTATCATGCTCATAAGAAGATGGATCGATGATTTGCGCTCTTGAGATCAAATCCCCAAGTTCAGCTATCTTTCCTTCTATAAAAGCTTGTTTTTCTCTAGCTGCGTGATATTCTGCGTTTTCTTTTAAATCACCATGGCTTCTTGCTATGTCTATTTCTTCTACTACTTTTGGGCGTTCAACTTTCTTTAAATGTTCTAATTCTTTTTCTAATTTCTCATAGCCATATTTACTCATAGGTTCTTTTTGCATGATTTATCCTTATTTGATTTCATAAAGTATTTTAGCTAAATTTTTTGCACTTGCAAATTGCAAATATTCTTTTAAAAAATCTACTTTATCAAAAAATGCCTTATAATCGTATTTAAGATAAGCTTGATATAAATTTTCCACATTTACTTGCTCTTGTAAAAATTCAGGATTAAGCTCACTTTTTCCTGCAAAATCTAAAAAAATATTTGCAAGACCTATGTGTTTAAGTTTTACAAAACATCTTGCGATAAATACATCAATAGCTTTAGCTTTATAAGCAAGCACAAAAGGCGTGCCGACCAAAGCTGCTTCAAGTGTAGCTGTGCCACTACAAATAAAAGCAAAATCAGCATTTTTTAGCACTTTTGGGGTGTTAGTTTGAATTTCAAAATTACTCACATCCCCGTAAATTTCTAGTCTTTTTAAATTAAACTCGGGTACACAAAGAATTTTTTTGCCTTTAAATTTAGTACTTAATTCTCTAAAAATAGGCATTAAACGCTTTATTTCACTTTTTCTTGAACCAGGCAAGAAAGCGATGATTTTTTCATCATCTTTTTTTGAAAGTATATTTTTTATATCTTCTTGGTTTTTAAACTCCTTTATCTCATCTAAAAGCGGATGTCCTACATAAGTGCTTTTGCTAAAAAACCCACTATCAAAAGGCAAGATAGAAGCTAGCACATCAAAATGACTTTCTATGATAGGTATGCGTCCTTTTTTCCATGCCCAAACTTGAGGTAAGATATAATAAATTCTTTTTGTTTTGGAATTTGCTTTTTTTAAAGCCTTTGCAAAAGGTATGTTAAAAGCAGGAGAATCTATACATAAAATCGCATCAATTTTTTGAGCAAGACTTAAATTTACTAGCTCTTTTATAGCTTTTTTGGCTTTTAAAATGAGTGGCAAAACCTCTATAAAACCCATGGCACTAAACTCATGTGAGCTATAAAGTGGCTTGGAATTTAGACTAAATTCTTTACACAAACTCTCATCATAAATTCCCACTAAATCAAATTCTTTATATTCATTTTTATAAGCTTTTAAAACTTCTTTTAAATGCAAATTTGCTGAAGGCTCTAAGGCACAAACTAAAAAGGTTTTCATTAACCTACCTTATATCAATTTTAAAAGACATTCTAACAAAAAATAACTTAGAGTTTAAACCCGCAAAAGCGGGTTAATTTAATAAACCGGAGTTGCTTCAACAATAGCAGGAGCAAAGAAAAATAATTCTTTTAATTCTATAGGCACAGATGGATTTACAGTGCAATCATCCAAGCCAAAACGATTTTCTATAGGCACGCGTGCTTCATAAAAAGTACTCATGCATTTTACTCCACCGTGCGTTAAAGATCTAATTTGCACAGCAGAGCTTGTAGTAGGCATGATAGAAAAAACCGTTTGCATTTGTCCATCTTGTAAATCTTGCTTGCAAGATTTTGTTCCAAAAGTTTTTTCATCTAAAACAGCCAAACACACATCAGCACCTCTAGGGTTTATAAACTGCACATAACCAAAAGGGCGTTGCACAGCATATCTATCTTTTTCTTTTAACTCTTCGCTAAGTATTATTTCTTTTAAAAACCAATTTTGCTCTTCTAGTATTTCAGAGCTATATCTAAAAGGACTTAGCGAAATTCCTGTTTCTAAAGATCTTATGGCAAACATAGGTGTAAAATCTTCTAATTCATCTAAACTAACCTCAGCTCTTAAAAAACTCAAAGCCATAAAAAATAAAATACAAATTTTTTTCATTATTTACTCCTAAGGTCTTCTAAAATTCACAGGAAAATGATCAGAAGCTAAAAAAGTCCTAAGCCCTGCTACAGCTAAAAGAGCGATGATTGGAGGTGGATTGTATAAAGAAGCTATATTGGAATTTCCTGTGATAGCATAGTCAATGATCCTTCCGCTAGTTTGAGTATTAGTATTTGGAGGGACCACACGCGTACGTGCTCTTAAATCTGGATCAAGTAAAGAAACCAAAGCCCCTGCTTCTCTATTAAAATCACCCAAAATCATCCAATTAATCTCTGGTCTATTTCTAAAAAATTGATCTACAGCGCTCACAATAGCTCCACCATCATTACCTCCGCTTGCTAAAGCATGTATGCTAAAAAATGCGTCATTTCCTATACGAATGCCTATAATAGGTCTTGAAGCAACAGTTGGAGGTGGCAAAACAAAAACCTCATCAGCTTGCACTCTACTTACTATAGCCATATTCACACGATTTGCACCAACATCAACTCTTGAATAATAAATAAAAACAGAATTTGGACGGCTTGATGAGCCCAAATTCCACTCATACTCATGTATAGGGATTCCAACACCAACAGGTTGAACTTGTCTTGGTGTCATTACTGCGGTACTAGGTAGAGTTCCTGCTTCTTGAACAGCCAAAATATCCATAGGATTAGCACCCGTTACAAGCTGTCTAATGCTAATATTCCATTTACTTTCAGTAGAAGCCGATGAACCTTGTAAATTCCAAGTTCCACTATTGTAATTTTCTAAAGCTCCAAATAATAAATTAAAACCTAAAACTAAAAATATTATCTTTTTCAAAATACTCCTCCTTCAGCATAAGGTGATCTTGTTTGAAAAGCAGGTGCACTAATACTCCATTGTCTATCTAAATTTTTTTCTTTTGATTTCAAACAAGGTGTTAAATATATACTATAATAATCAAAATTAAATTCCTCCATTACATTTGCAACCGTTGTTTGTATGCATTGTTGTGTAGCATAATTTTGAATTTGATAGGCACCATTACTCATAGGATAAAGTCTCCAAAATTGCGTAAAATTGCTTTGATCGCAAGGATAATGCACTATACCATTACCATAAGCATTTAAACAAGTATTAGTTTTTGCATTTTTAATCATTACTTTATTATTTGGAAATTCAATGAGCTGCCACACTCTTGCATCACCAAAAGACTTACTATCAAATAAATTATAACCCCATATCCAATTCCCTGGATTTAATGCCCAAACAGTTAGTGCAGCACCGTTTGGATTCATAATAGTTACAAAATCACTTGCAATACCTGAATTTTCATACAAAGCGTTTGAAGTAAATTTATTATCCGAAGTTAACCTTGGCAAGGGTCCTTTTATGGGATTATCCCCTTTAAAAGTATTTGTAGTAATTACTGGTGGCACAAGCGGTATAGCAGGAAAATGTTTCCCATCTACTAAAGCTGGTGTTTTTTGCTTAGCAGGTGGTGTTGGATTTTTACCTATTTTTAAAGGATCAATATCATTTACACCGCCCAAAGAACGTGCCAAAGGATTAAATTGCTCTTTAGAAGAACATCCGATAAAAAAAGCTACAAATACACTAAATATCATTATGAATTTAATTTTTTGCATTTTTCCTCCTTGAATATTTAAATTTAAATATATTATCATAATTATAAATAAATTGTAATACAAAACACCATTAATAATTTTTTCTTTATTTTAAAAAATATTTTATCACTTGTGTTAAAATTTAAAAAAAGGAAAAATATGAAAGAAATTTTAATAACAAACGATGATGGCTATGAAAGTGAAGGCTTAAAAAAGCTTATAAAAATACTAAGAAAGCATTTTAAAGCTAAAATTACCATAGTAGCTCCTGCTAGTGAAAAATCAGCATGCTCGCACTCCATAACACTAACCAAACCTTTGAGATTTCACAAGGTTGGTAAAAGATTTTACAAGCTTGATGATGGCACGCCTGCAGATTGCGTTTATCTTGCTTTACATGCTTTATATAAAAAGCGTTTGCCTGATCTTGTCATAAGTGGGATCAATAAAGGTGCTAATGTAGGCGAGGATATAACCTACTCAGGAACTTGCGCAGGTGCTATGGAAGCTGTGCTTCATGGAATTCCTGCCATAGCTTTATCACAATTTTACAAAGATAATCAAAAAGAGCTTGATTATAAACTTGCTTTAAAGCTTACTAAAAAAATAGTCAAAAATATCTTTGAAAAGGGCTTTCCTTTAGATAAAAAAGAATTTTTAAATATCAACTTTCCTTCTAGCAAAACATCCTTTCAAGGCTTAAAAATTTGCAAAGCAGGTAAAAGAATTTATAGTTATGAAGCACACTCAAATACAAATCCAAGAGGTGTAGAATACTACTGGCTAGCTGCTGCTAATCTTGATCATGAAAATGAAAAAGACTCAGACATAGCACTTTTAAAACAAGGCTATGCCACAATAACCCCTATAATGCTTGATCTAACAGCTTATAAACAAATGAAAAATCTCAAAAAATGGATGAAAAATGGATAGATACACGCGCATAAAATGGCTTGTTAATGAAGAAAATTTTATTAAATTTCAAAATACCAAAGTTTTAGTTTGCGGACTTGGTGGAGTTGGTGGAATTTGCGTTGACGCGCTTTTTAGAAGTGGCTTTAGCAATCTAACTTTAATTGATGCGGATAAATTTGAAACTACTAATCAAAACCGCCAGCTTCATAGTGAAAATATAGGTGAAGAAAAAGCTAAGATTTTTGAACGCATTTACAATGCCAAAGGTATAGTTAGCAAAATCGATGATGAGTTTTTAAAAAGTTTTGATTTGAGCGAATTTGATCTTATCATTGATGCGATTGATGATATACCTGCTAAGGTTGCTTTGGCTAATTTGGTTGATTTGAAAAAACAAATTTTTATCTCATCAACCGGTGGAGCTAGAAAGCTTGATCCAACGCGTATTAAAACGACAAGCATATTTAAAACACATGGCGATGCTTTAGCTAAAAAATTCCGTTATGAACTTAGAAAATCAGGCTTTAAAGGAGACTTTGATGTAGTATTTTCAGATGAAGAAGCCCATTGTAAAGATCTTGGCTCATTTATGGGTGTAACAGCTTCTTTTGGACTTGCTCTAGCTTCTTTGGCTTTAAGGAAAATGCTTGATAAGAAAGCTTGATATAAAAGACTTAGCTTCTTGTATCAAGCTTTTTAAGCAAAGCGTAACTACTCTTTGTAAAAATGATTACACAAAAGAACAAATTCATGCATGGATTAATATAGACCAAAAAGCTTGGGAAAGAAAATTTCAAAATCAACTAGGCTTTGTTTATGAAGAAAAAGGTCAAATCATATCTTTTATAAGTATGAATTTAGAAGAAAAAACACTCGATCTTTGCTTTACTCATGCAAACTATGCTCATCAAGGTTATGGCAAAGCTTTATTAAAATTTACTCTTAAAAACTACCCTTATAGTGAAATTTATACTTTTGCTAGTCTTAGTGCTAAAAATTTCTTTTTAAAAGCAGGATTTAAAATCATCAAAGAAAACATTGCTATAAGAGATCAACAAGAATTAAAAAATTTTTTAATGAAAAAGGAAATAAATTGAAAAAAATACTTTTACTTTTTAGTCTTTTTTGCTCTTTTGCTTTGGCAAATGAAAATTTAAAAGATCTTTTTAAAGATTACAATGAAAGTGGAGTTTTTATAGCTTATGATGGCAAGGATTACTATAGTAATGATTTTACAAAAGCAAACAAATGCATTTTACCTGCCTCTACTTTTAAAATTTTCAATGCCCTAATCGCACTCAATGAAGGCGTTATAAAAGATACTAATGAGATTTTTTATCATTACAAAGGCGAAAAAGTATTTTTACCCTCTTGGAAAAATGACGCAAATTTAGCCCTAGCTATGCAAAGATCTCAACTACCTGCTTATAAAGAACTATCTAGAAAAATAGGCTTAGAAAAAATGCAAAAAAACCTAAGTAAACTCAACTATGGCAACCAAAAAATAAGTAAAATCGATGAATTTTGGTTTGATGGTTCTTTGCAAATTAGCCCCAAAGAACAAGCTACTTTACTTTTTAACCTTGCCAATTTAACACTAGATTACCCTAAAAATATACAAAAAGAAATTATAAATATAATAAAATTTAGTGAAAATAGCCATTATGAGTTTTTTGCAAAAACAGGCTGGGGTAAAGAAAGATACGGACAAATCGTAGGTTTTATAAAAAGTAAAAAAGTAACAAAATTTACGCTTTTGCTTTAAATATGAATATAAGTGATTTTAACAAGCTTTATCTAAGAGAAGAAATAGTACAACTGTATCTAGATCAATTATAAAAAGGATTTTATATGATGGCTTTAAGCACTCATCTTTTTTTGGCTATTTCTTTGGTGTTGCTTTCACTTGATAAAGCTAAAATATCATATTTATTTTTACTCTTTTCAATTATATTAGGATATATATTTAAGATTATAGATATAACTTTTATAGCAATTAATGTATTAGTTTTTTTAGCGGCTATATTGTATCAGTATAAAAAATTTTTCATATTAGAAATAGCATTATTTACCTATACTTTAGCTTTATTTCTTCATTTTATCCCAGGCGTAAACAACATCAAAGTTTTAGATCAAGTTTATGCAAGCACAAATAGTACACCTTTTAATCTTTACTTTAGTATTGACAAACCACTAGGAGTTTTTATACTTTTTATTCTTTTTCCTATTTTGTTTAAAAACACAAATTACACCAAAGCTTCAGTATTAAAATGGAGCTTATTGCTTTTATCTCCTATTCTTTTGCTGTGCGTGCCTTGGTATTTGGGTGTTATCAAACTAGAAATAAGCATACCATCATGGATTTTATATTTTTTATTTTCAAATCTTTTGTTAGTTGCTTTAGTAGAAGAAGCTTTTTTTAGAGGTTATCTCCAACAAAGACTTACGCAATTCATTCACCCTAATCTTGCTTTATTAATCGCAAGCATAGCTTTTGGATTAGTGCATTATAAAAGCGGTGTTTTGATGATTGTATTTGCTAGTGTTGCAGGTGTGATTTATGGCTTAGCTTATAAATACTCAAAAAGCTTATGGATAAGCGTATTGTTTCACTATGGATTAAATTTAATCCATTTGATATTTTTTACCTATCCATTTTACTTAAAACATTAGTGATTATAGTTTTCTAACTAGAAAAAATAAAGGATGATAAGTCAAGGTGTTTTGAAATTCTTTTTCGTAGTTTTTTAAAAATACCTTGCTTATAAAAAATTTTTCACTCAAAGCATTTACCCCGCTTAATTTCAAATGTCTAAAAAGCTCTAAAGTATGATCAAATTTTAACTCTTTTAACTCTTCTTTTACCTTTATGATCTTAAATTTTTTAGAAAGCTTTTGTGCAATTTGCTCTAAAGTTAAATATTCAAGTGATAAATTAGTGCTTTGCTTTATTTGAGTGAAATTTTTTTCTCCAAAAGTAGAAAAAAGCAAAACCCCATTTTTATTTAACATATTTGCAAGATTTTCTAAAAGCTCATCTATCTTTAGCCACTGCATGCAAGCATTGGAAGCTATAAGATCAAATTTTTTCGTATAAAAATGATGATTTTTAAGTTCATTCATATCAAAAACACCAAATTCATCAAACTTACAAGGATTTTCAAAAGGATAAATATCATTTAAAAAATAATGCTTAAATTTAATATGCTCTTGCAAAGCCTTACTAAAATCCCCTACCCCACAGCCAAACTCAAACACCGCTTCAAAATCTCTAAAATCACTCTCACTAAGCATTTTACAAAGCTCTTTAGCCATATCTTTTTGCACAGGTGTATTTGCGCTATAAGTGTCTTTTGCTCTTATGAAAGTTTGCAAAGCTCTTCCCAAGTGTGGTATTTAAAAAATACAAAATGTGGCTCATCGATAAACATTGCCTTTTCTTTGAAAAATTTTAAAACATGCTTTGATGGAAAGATCTTATCCTCTTTGCTAATTATGGCTTTATCCCAAGTGAATTTTTCATTTAAATCTTTAGCGCAAAACTCATATAAGCTTAAAAGCTCTGCTTTTAAATGCTCGTTTTTTTCAAAATAAAATCCATCACTTAAACCCATTCTTTTTTCAAGTAAATTTGATTTAAAATCCTCTAAAGCAAATCTTTTCATCGTAAGTTTAAAAATAGCTTTTTTGATCCCAAATTCATCATCTATAGGCAAATTTGTACCATTTATGGCTATTTTTTTATCAAATTTTATATCTTTTAAAATTTTACTCGCTACACAAACTCCCATAGAAAAGCCAACAAGAGTGATTTTTTCAAATTTATGAAGATTAATTTCCCAACCAAAACTCGTATAATCATACACCATTAAAACATTTACATCACTTTTTAAATGCGCAAAATGGCTAAAATGTGAGCAAAACCCTGAAAAAAATAAAATCAACTCAGATGAATTTTCATTTTCATGTAAAAAATGAGTTTTCAAAGTACCTCCAAAACCTTTTCTAAGTCTTTTTTCACTAGCCCAGCATGCAAAGAAAAGCGAATTCTGGCTGTATTTTTAGCTACGGTTGGCTCTTTAATAGCAGGTGCAAAAATACCATTTTCTAAAAGCTTTTTAGAAATTTCACTAGCTAGTGCATTTTGTCCTAAAATAAAAGATATCACATAAGCCTCGCCTAAAACTGCACCTTTACTTGCTAAAGCATTTTTAAACCAAGTGCTTAACTCTAAAAGCTCTTTTCTTTGAGCGCTAAATTCATGCAAATGCTTAAAAACATGCAAAGTCCAAGCTACATTAATAGGCGCAATAGCAGTTGAGTATATAAAGGCTCTTGCTTTGTTGATAAAAAAATCTTTGTCATTACTTATCATGCAAGCCCCCATAGAAGCTATGGCCTTACCAAAGGTAAAAATTAAAAAATCCACTTCCTTCTCTAAGCCCAAAAATCTCACATAACCCAAACCATCATCATTAAAACACCCTATGCTATGAGCTTCATCAATATAAATTTTGATATTTTTAAACTCTTTTTTTAAATTTATGAATTCTTTTATAGGTGCAAAATCCCCATCCATACTAAACAACGCTTCACTTACGACGATGATAGTTTCAAATTCTTTATAATGTTTTGACACTAAGCTTTGCAAATGCTTTATATCATTGTGCTTAAATCTTATAAATTTAGCCCCGCCAAGCCTTAAACCATCGATGATACTTGCATGCACTTGCTTATCTGCTAAAAACAAAGTATTTTTAATGCTTGCTAAAGCTTGTAAACAGCTAACATTTAAGGCATAGCCGTTGTTAAAATACAAGATTTTTCTGCCTAATTTAGCTTCTAAAAAGCTTTCAAATTCATCAAAAATCGCATAATTTCCGCTCAAACTTCTTGAACTTGAACTAGAAAATTCAAATTCTTTTAAATGTGTTAAAAAATCTTGCTTTAATGTTTTTTCATTACTTAAATTTAGATAATCATTCCCCGCTAAATTCAGCAATTTTTGCCCATTATAAACGACATATTTTCCCTCATGTTTTAATGAGCGTAGAATTCTAAAATTATCTTGTTGTTTTAACTCATCTAAAATTTGTGCAATTTGCATTATCGTTTAAGCCTTGCGTAGTTTTCACAACCCTCATCGCTTTTTAAATCACAAGCCTTGCCAAAATATTCTAAAGCTTTAGAAAGATCCTTTCTAACACCTTTTCCATTTGCATACATAGCTCCAAGATTAGAACAACCCAAACCATCATTTAAATCACAAGCTTGCTGAAATAATTCCATTGCCTTAAAATTATCTTTTTTTACCCCTTCACCAAATTTATACATAGCACCAAACATTACCGCAACCAAAACCATCATTTAAATCACATGCTTGTTTGTAATACTTCATAGCATTTATATAATCACCACTCTCATAAGCTTTAAATCCTTTTACAAATAAATCCTCTTGCGAATATGCAAAATTTAAAAATAAAATCGCTAAGATAATCAAAAATTTTTTCATACTTTACCTCTAAATTTAAGATAAAAAGCTAATTATATAAATATTTTCTAAATAATCCTTTTTCGTTTTAAAGCATAAATTTGAGTAAAAATTGTAGTATCATTAGTAATAAAAATCAAAGAAGTAAAAATGAATTTAAAAGAACTAGACTTAAAACACATTTGGCACCCTTGCACGCAAATGAGCGATCATGAGTTTTTACCTTTAATACCTATAAAAAAGGCTAAAGGAGTGTATTTGTATGATTTTGATGAAAAATCCTACATAGACTGCATTAGCTCTTGGTGGGTAAATATCTTTGGTCATTGTAATGAATATATCAATGAAAAAATCAAAGATCAGCTTCAAAATTTAGAGCATGTCTTGCTTGCAGGCTTTTCACATGAGCCTATCATAAAGCTTTCACAAAGACTTTGCAAGCTTTTGCCTTTTGATAAATGCTTTTTTGCAGACAATGGTAGTTCAGCCATAGAAGTGGCTTTAAAAATGAGTTTTCAATACCACTTAAACAATGGCTCTAAAAAGGATAAATTCTTATCACTTAGCAATTCTTACCATGGTGAAACCTTAGGTGCATTAAGCGTTGGCGATGTAGCACTTTATAAAAAAACCTATGAGCCTTTACTTTTAAAAAGCATCACAACACCTGTGCCAACAAGCAAGGACTATGCAAAAGAACTTGAAATTTTAGAAAGCATTTTAAAAAATCATCATCATGAAATTTGTGCTTTTATACTTGAGCCTTTACTTCAATGTGCGGGCAATATGCATATGTATGAGCTTGGGTATTTAGATGAGGCGGTTAAACTTGCTAAAGATTATGGTGTGCAAGTGATATTTGATGAGATAGCCACAGGTTTTGGACGCACAGGGGAAATGTTTGCGCTTGATTATTGCTCACAAAGTATTGATTATATATGTCTTTCTAAAGCTATCACAGGTGGGTATTTACCACTTTCAGTGGTGCTTACTAAAGATGAAATTTATGAGAAATTTTATGATAGCTATGAGAGCCAAAAGGCCTTTTTACATTCTCACTCTTACACGGGTAATGCCCTAGCTTGTGCAGCGGCTAATGCGACTTTGGATATTTTTGAAAAAGAAAATATCATCGCAAAGAATAAAATCAAAAGCGCTTTTATAAAAACTCAATGGGAGAGTTTAAAAGAATTTGACTTTTTAGGAAATTTTAGAAATTTAGGTATGGTAAGTGCATTTGATATACAAAAAAGCAAATACCAAAGAGCAGGACTTGAAGTCTTTCAAAGAGTCTTAGAAAAAGGCTTGCTTTTAAGACCACTTGGAAATACAATTTACTTCATGCCACCATATGTTATAAATGAAGTTGAAATTAATTATGTCGTGCAGTCTTTAAGAGAGATTTTCAAGGATTTTTGAAAGATTTTCACACACTTTATCATCAAATTCTATGATAGGAATTTTAGCGTATTTGCTTATAAAATCCTTGCTAAAAGTATCTTGGGTTTTTAAGATTAAAGCAAGGATTTTAATATCTCTTTGTTTTAGTGCTTCTATGCTTAAAAGCGTGTGATTGATACTTCCTAGATAATCTTTTGTAACTAAAATCGCAGGGTGCTTAAACGCACTCATATAATCAATCATTGTTTTTTCATCATCAAGGGGCGAAAAAAGCCCACCAGCTAGCTCGATGATAAGTTTTTCACTTTGTGGAATTTGTATATCAAAAGCTTTATAGCTTAAATTTTCTAAAATCCTACCTTTGTGCGGTGAAGCAGGAGTTTGTAAAAACACACCTTCTTTAAAAATCTTAGTTTTTGAACTAAACTGAGCTACTACCTCGCTATCTTTTGGCATACCTGCTTGGATAAGCTTAAAATAATCAAAACCCAATTCTTTACAAATTCTAGCACTTAGATAAGTTTTACCAACATCTGTGTCTATGCCGCTAATGTATATTTTCATTTTAAACCTATGAGAGTATTTTTAAACTCACAGTGCAAGCAATGATAAGAGCAATCAAAAAAAGCTTTAAAAAGCTTTTACTTTCTTTATAAAAAAGCACTCCGATGATAACCCCGCCTGCAGTTCCAGCTCCTGTCCATATAGAATAAGCCACACTCATAGCAATGCTTTGCATACTAAGGCTTAAAAACCCAAACGAAAAACCAAAACACACTATCAAAGCTAAAAGATAAAGCTTATTTTTAGTGCTTACAAGTTGCTTCATGATAATCACACCAAAAATTTCAAAAGCAGTCGCTAAGAATAAAAAAAACCATTCCATTATTTAGCTTCCTTGCTAATGATTTTAAGGCCTATGATACTTAAAAGCAAAATGGCTATTAAAGCAAGCTTAGTAATGGAAGTTGACTCATTGAAAATAAACATCTCATTAAGCACCACTCCAACTGTACCAATACCTACAAAAACACTATAAGCAATACTTACTTCAAGTCTTTCACAAGCTTTTAAAAAACATGTAAAAGATATACACACCCCAATGGCTGTTAAAGCATAATGCCAAATTTCAGTTGAGTATTTTAAGCCACTTACCCAAAAACACTCAACCAAACCACCTAAAATTACCATAAACCAACCAAAATTAGAGCTTATTTTTGTTCTTTCTATCATAATCTACCTTTTTTCAAAAGCGCAAATTATAACTAAAATTACAAAATAAAAATTTAAGCAAAAAATAATTTTAATAAAAAAGCTATGTATTTTATAAATATTTTTAAATATTTCTCTAATATTAATTTATATTTAATTTTTATTATTATAGAATTTTTAGCTTACAAAAAAGGAGATACATATGAAATTTTTAGCAGGTAGTAAAAAGGCTTTATTAGTATTAGCTAGTTTAGCATTTTTAACAAGCAACAATACTTTTGCAAAAGATTTTGAGCCAATTATCGTTATACACGGTGGCACAAGTGGCTTAGGGCTTACTAAAGAGGAATTTGCTAAAAGAGAAAAAGTAATGAAAGAATCTTTAAAAGCGGGTCAAAGCATACTTGAAAAAGGCGGAAGCTCGGTTGATGCGGTTATAGCTGCCATTAAAGTCATGGAAGATAGTCCTGAATTTAATGCTGGAAAAGGTGCTGTTTTTACTTCTGATGGATTTAACGAACTTGATGCATCATTAATGGATGGAAAAAATTTAAGAGCAGGTGCAGTTGCTATGGCTAGGACGATTAAAAATCCTATCGAAGCAGCAAGACTTGTTATGGAAAAAACACCCCACACTTTAATAGCGGGCGAAGGTGCTGATAAATTAGCCAAAAAACATGGTTTAGAAATAGTAGGACAAAAATATTTCTTTACAGAATATAGATACAAACAGCTTCAAGAAGCTAAAAAAAGCAAAGAAGTTTTATTAGATAGTGATAAGGCAAAAGCTCATCTTGGTGTAAGTACTGAGCCATATTTAGGCACAGTAGGTGCAATAGCTTTAGATAAAAATGGCAACCTAGCAGCAGGTACAAGCACAGGTGGTACTACAAATAAAATGACAGGACGCATTGGGGATTCTCCTATCATAGGAGCAGGAAACTATGCAAATAACGACTCGGTAGCAATTTCTTGCACAGGAACAGGCGATATTTACATAAGAGTAGCTGCAGCTCATGAAGTTGCGTCTTTGTATAAATACAAAAAACTTTCAGTGCAAAAAGCAACTGAAGAAACTATCAAACAAGTAGCTAAACTTGGTGGCACAGGTGGAATCATCTCTATAGATAAAAACGGAAAAGTTGGCTATGCTTGGACTAAAGATAAACTTGGAATGTATCATGGACAAGCAAAAATCGGTGAAGAACCAAAAGTATTTTGGCCACTTGAAAAATAATTAGCGCAACTTAACTTTTTTAACGCCTCGAAGTTTAAAAATCTTTGAGGCTCCACTTTCAAAAAACTTTTCATCTACTATTTTATCTGCATTTTGCATAGCCCAATTTAGATCAAATTTTTTTCCATGAAGATTTGCAGAAGTAGAATAAAGCCAATCAAACTCTTTTAAAAAATTCTCATGAGTACAATCTTTCACGACGCGTATTGCTTTAGAATTAGGATATAAAAAAGTAGTTTTTTTAGATTTTCTAATAGTATTTTTAAAATGATTTGGCACTCTTGTAAGTTTTTTAAGCTCACTAAATTTAGCCGTAGTAATCAAACAATCTTGGCTTAAAGGCCTTTTTTTTAAAGCATTAAGGGCTTTTAAGTCCTTGCTTAAAAACCCTGCTGTTGTATCAGTTTGAGCAAGATAAATCATTGTTTAAAATATAATTTAAAATTTGCAAAACATCATATTTATGATTTTTACTTAAAATTCCAAATATTTTTAACATATCTAAAAAAATATAAATATTGTTTTTGTTTATTTCTAAATATCCTTTTTCTTTGCTTTTAATTAATCTGTTTAAAAAATTTCTTTCTCCATTAGCATCTTTAAGTATATAAACAGGAAAACAAAAATAAAGCATGCCTTGAATTCCAATAGCTCTTTGCTTTTCTTTTATTATAATTTCACTTATAAAATTATTACATTGATATTGGTGCACTAATAACGGATAAGAAACATAAGATTCTAAAAAATTAACTTTTGCTATAGTTATTGGCATAAAATTTGCTCTATTGATTCTCATCTTATTTTCTATAAAATCATCATTACTCTCCAAAAAAATTTTAATAGAATTTAATTCATTTTTTGAAATAATATTATTCTTAAAAAAACTTAAGATAATTTCACTTAATTCATAAATTTTTTTCTTTTTTCCATTTGCTCCAGTAAAATTTCCATTTTCTTTTGTTATTTCATCATATCCTATCTGCCATTCTATATAATGATTATTATCAATTTTAACTTTTGTGGGAGCGATTGGAAGTCCATAATTTTTAAAGGTATCTCTTTGTTTTATTCTAATTTTTCCAGTAACAGAAGTAAGCGGAATTTCATAATCTATTTTGAAATTTGTCATAATTCTCCTTTTTAATCTAAAATCAAATAAAGTATAAAAATAATTTTTGATTTTGTTTTCATCGTATTTTTTTTTATAAAAGAAATTTAAAAATTCATTTTCTATTTTTAAAAACTTTTCATTATCAATAAAAATTTCTAAATTACCAAAATAATAGGGTAATAAATATGCATATTTTTTAAAAAAATAAATATAAATATAATATTTTAAATTATTCTTAAAAACTTTAACAGAGTTGAAATTTTTAGTTGACATAAATGTTTGATTTCGTTTTAAAGCATTTATATCTCTTAATGTATGAAAATAAGCAACTGCCTCTCTTGGATCATTATGATTTGGATATTTATTTACATAATTAGCAATACTATCATAATCATTCAAAGAAAACATATCACCTTCTATAGTTTTAAAAATATAATTCTTAATATACTCATAATTCATACCATATTTATCTTTTTTATAAAGTGCAATAACAATAGGAAAAAAAGTATTTGATTTTGGCATAAAAATTTCTGATGAGATAATTAAACTATCAATCAATTTATAATTATCTTTAAATTTATTTAAAGCATTAAAATTTGTTTTTTTTATCAAATATGATAAAGGATGCAAAACACAAACAAAATCAGGATTTAAAACTTCATACGACCTTAAAAAAGAAATTCCTAAATCCCTATAATACAAAGATTTATCACACGGAAAAAGTTCTTGTTTTATATGAGAACGAATAATTGAAGTTTTATCGTTGTAAGGTGGATTACCTATTACAATAAGTTTTTCATCGTCACCTATATTAAATTTTTTTCTATTTGTATTTAACAAAGAATTAGAATGTATTATTTTAGCATTTCTAACTTTCCTCAACGCTATTTCATCAATATCACAACCTACATATTTTAAGTTTTTTATAAAAAAATCCCCATATCCACATGAACTATCCAAAAATACATACTCATCAAGTTTTATATGCTTTTCCAAAATATCATACACTTTTTCAACTATAAATCTTGGAGTATAAAAACTTCCTAAATTTATAGTAGTATTTTTATCTAAATGAGATTGAATATTATATTCCATTTATTTTCTCAAATAGTCTTGTAGGCTCTTTACTTCAAGACATGATTTATTTTGTATAGCTTTAATCGCTTTAGCACCTGCATACGCTGCTCTTAGGTTTGTAAAATATGGGGTTTTAAAGCGTAAAATATTTGCTCTAATTTTTTTAGTATCACCTTTAAAACTATGCTCATCGCTTGTATTAATAGCAAGTTGAATTTGAGAATTTTTTAACTTATCCTCTACATTTGGGCGTCCTTCAGAAATTTTATGCACAAACTCACACTCTAAACCTGCTTCTTGTAAAATTTTATAAGTACCGCTTGTAGCAATGATTTTAAATCCTAGCTTAATATACTCATTAGCTAAATCTACTGCATATTTTTTATCTTGCTCTCTTAGTGATAAAAATACATTGCCACTTTCTGGTAAGAAATTTGAAGAAGCAAGTTGGCTTTTTGCGTAAGAGTTATCAAAATCTTTACTTATCCCCATAACTTCGCCGGTTGAACGCATTTCAGGTCCAAGCTCAAGGTCACTTCCGCTAAGTTTAGCAAAAGGAAATACCACTGATTTTACGCTAATGTGTTTTGGTTTTTTAGCTCTTAAAATTCCATTTTTTTCCTCTACCACTTTAAAAGTATCATAAAATTTCAAACTTTCTCTTAAATTTCCTTGCCACATCACACGTGTTGCAACCTTAGCTAAAGGAATTCCTGTGGCTTTGCTCACAAAAGGCACAGTTCTACTAGCTCTTGGATTTACTTCTATCATATAAAGTTTATTATCATAAATAGCAAATTGTATATTTAAAAGCCCTACTACACCTAAATTTAAAGCAATATCTTTTGTTTTTTGCTCAATCATTTCAAGCATAGCTTCATCAATATTTACAGCAGGTAAAGAGCAAGCGCTATCGCCTGAGTGAATTCCTGCTTCTTCAATATGCTCCATAATACCTGCTACATAAACTTCTTTTCCATCACTTATCGCATCTACATCAAGCTCAGTTGCATTATCTAAAAACTGATCGATTAATACCGGAGATTTATCACTCACATCTACTGCTTCTTGCATATAAAGCCTAAGCTCACTCTCATCATGCACTACACGCATTGCACGACCACCTAAAACATAACTTGGTCTAACAAGCACAGGATAACCTATCTCATTTGCTTTTATAATCGCTTCTTCTACACTTATGGCTGTGCCATTTTTAGGTTGATTTATACCTAGATCTTCAATAAATTTAGCAAATTTCTTTCTATCTTCAGCTAAATCTATTACCCTTGCACTTGTTCCTATAATCTTTGCCCCAAAAGCACTAAGGCGTTTTGCAAATTTAAGCGGAGTTTGACCACCAAAATGCACTATCACTCCATCGGGTCTTTCTCTATCAATAACCGCTCTTAAATGCTCAAAATCAATCGGCTCAAAGTATAAAATATCACTTGTATCATAATCTGTTGAAACCGTTTCTGGATTACAATTATACATTATAGTTTTTACACCCATATCTTTTAGAGCAAAAGAAGCATGCACACAAGCATAATCAAACTCAATACCTTGTCCTATGCGGTTTGGTCCACCACCTATAACCATCACTTTTTTATCTTTTTTATCTTTACTTTCTTTTACTTGTGTAGCTTCATTTGCATTAATACTTGAGTATAAATACGGAGTTAGCGCTTCAAATTCTCCTGCACAAGTATCTACTTCGCTATATTGAGCGATGATTTTATTTTTAATTCTTGCATAATAAATATCATTTTGGCTTAACTCAAGATTATCTTTTTGATTAATCAAGCTAGCGATTTTTTTATCTGAAAAACCTAAGGTTTTAGCTTTTCTTAATAGTTGTTTATTACTTAGAATATCCATATCTATTTGATTTTCAAATTCCACTATTTCTTTGATTTGATTTAAAAACCAAGGATCTATTTTACAAAGCTCAAAAAGCTCTTGTGTGTTAAAACCTTCTCTAAAAGCTTGTGCTATATAAAGCAAGCGTTTTTCATTAGCTTGGCGAATTTTTGCCAAAAGCTCATTTTTATCACATTCTATAGTATCAAACCCACTTAAATTTCTCTCAAGTGAGCAAAGTGCTTTTTGAATGCTTTCTTTAAAAGTTCTCCCTATAGCCATAACCTCACCCACGCTTTTCATAGCAGTGCCTAGCTCTGTGTTTGCATTTGGGAATTTTTCAAAAGTAAAACGAGGAATTTTAGTTACGATATAATCAATTACTGGTTCAAATGAAGCAGGAGTTCCTGTAATATCGTTTTTGATTTCATCTAAACTAAATCCAACTGCTAAAAGCGTAGCTACCTTAGCTATAGGATAGCCCGTAGCTTTACTAGCTAGGGCTGAAGATCTTGAAACCCTAGGATTCATTTCAATAACTATCATTCTACCATTAGTTGGATTGATAGCAAATTGCACATTTGATCCGCCTGTATCTACTCCAATTTCTCTTAAAATAGCAAAAGAAGCATTACGCATCGCTTGGTATTCTTTATCAGTCAAAGTTAAAGCAGGAGCTATAGTGATAGAATCACCCGTATGAACTCCCATAGGATCAACATTTTCAATAGAGCAAACGATAATACAATTATCGTTTTTATCTCTAATGACTTCCATTTCGTATTCTTTCCAACCAAGTAAGCTTTCTTCGATTAAAATTTCATGGATAGGACTTAACGCTAAAGCAGTATTTGCAAGTTCTGCAAACTCATCCATATTATACACCACGCCACTTCCTACACCACCTAAGGTAAAAGAAGCTCTAATCATCAAAGGAAAACCAATCTCATCAACAGCTTTTAAAGCTTCTTCATAATTATACGCATACATAGATTTTGGCAAATCCATGCCGATTTTTTTCATACATTCTTTAAAAACTTGTCTATCTTCACCTTTTTTTATCGCCTCAGGGTTTGCACCTAAAAATTTTACATCTGCAAGCTCACCACTTTCATAAACTTCCATAGCAACATTTAAAGCAACTTGGCCACCCATAGTAGGTAAAATCGCATCGATTTTTTCTTTTTTGATAATACTTAAAATACTTTCTTTGGTAATTGGTTCTATATAAGTTGCATCAGCAAATTCAGGATCTGTCATAATAGTAGCTGGATTAGAATTGATCAAAACCACTCTATAACCTAACTCTTTTAAGGTTTTTGCTGCTTGAGTCCCTGAGTAATCAAACTCACAAGCTTGACCTATAACGATAGGCCCACTGCCTATTAATAATATATTTTTTATATCTGTTCTTTTTGGCATGTATTTTCCTAAGCTGAATTTTTAGCCAAATTATAACAAATATAAGTTTTTTAGAAGTTGAAATTAATAAAGAATTTAGCTCTTTAAGAGCTAAATTTTATTGACGCTTACCAAAAGTTATAGCATAAGCTTCATTTCTTACATCAAATAAAGGATCTTGTGGTGGATTAACCCCTTGAGGTACATCCGAAGGAAAATATACATCAAAATTACAATCTTCCTTGCTCAAAGCTTTAACTTTAAAAGTCCCAACTAAACTTTCTTTGTGTTTACCACTCCACAAAGCCGTTGTATCATTAGTAATATCATTTTTATTTGCATATACTAAATACATTTTATACTCAATCGGCTTATTAGCTTTTACACGATTTTGAAAATCTTCTTTTAAAAAATCACTACTTGCACTTTTCATTTGTACCTCATTTAAATACGCCACACCTTCGCTTGGAACTAATTTCCATCTTGCTGGTAAATAATTTTCTCCATTTGCTTGTTTAAAATAAAAAGTATGGATACTAAAAAATGGAGTATTTGCTACGCTTTTGCTAATACCAATTTTATCCGTATATGCAGCAAAATTTCTATAAGAATCAACCTCTTTCATCATCTTGCTTATTTTTTCTTGATCGACTTTACCATTTACAGGAAGTCTCATTTCAAAAAACTGACCAAACTCTTTAGAATTTTTTGCAAAATTTATTTCTGTATTTAGCATAACCATAGTCCAAGAGGCAGAATCTTTAGGATCAGTAATTCTAATAGCCATACCCCTTGTTTTGCTTTTATCATCTTTAAAAGCGCCGCCCAAAGAATATCTTACTTGAATCGGCAAGCTTTTTTGTGTTAATAAAGGCACATCAACTTCTTTATTGATAGACAAAGCTGGCTCAAAAGTTCCCATAGCACAAAAGCCCTTTGCATGATTAACTTTTGCTTTTGGATTTTTAGGATCTGCATTAAGTTGATAAAAAATATCTGCTATTTTTTGCGCATCATATTCTACTTCGTTTGCATAAATAGCACCACTTAAACAACAAATAGCCAAACAACTGCTGATATATTTTTTCATTAAAACTCCTAGTTTTAAACTTAGAAGCTATTGTAATATTTAATTCTAAATAATAATTTATATTAATTAAAATAAGTAATTTTTTACTATAAATTTTCTACCATATAAAAATAGCTTGGCACTTTCATCTTAGCATAAGGTTTAACATAAGCATTTTGATAAGCACCCTCTTCTTCTATTTTAAAAATTTCTCCCACTGGAATTCCTGAAAAGAAAATCTCATCTAAGCCACTTGTATAAACCTTATCACCCATTTTGAGTTCAAGCCATTTAGGGATATATTTAACTAAAACATAATCATTTCTTCCATGAGCTATACCTGGTGCTTGTTCTTTACCTATATAAACAGAAAAAATACATTCTTCATCACCTTGCAAAAGCCCCAAGGCTCTACCATTTTTTTCTATGACTATGCCTGCTGTATAGCCATTATAAATTAAGCCTTTGATTTTTCCTTTATAATCAACATCAAGCCAAACCTTATGATAATCACTAATTTGCGCATAAGAAGTTGCTTTAACCAAGCTTACATTAGGATAATAAAAACTTGAGTTTTTATCGCTTAAAATATTATTTAGCTCATTAGCAAAGTTTTTCATGTAAATATTATTTTTTTCAAGCTCAGCATTTCTTTCTCTTAAAGTTCTAATTTCTTCAGCTTGGTTAAAATGTTCGTTGAATTTGTTTTTTAAAAGATCAATACTTTGAGAAAATTGATTAACAATAGCAATATTTAAATCTAAAACATTTCGTTTTATTACATCTCCATAATAAAACGAAATAAATACTAAAAAAGATAATATTAAAACGCTAAGAATTTTACTCTTCATTCGTTAGCTGGTGTAATAATGAAATTTCTTCTAAAGCTTTACCTGTACCTTTTGCAACTGCTAAAAGCGGCTCATCAGCTACATATACTGGAAGTTTTACAATTTCAGATAAATATTTATCAAGCCCGCGTATTAAAGCTCCACCTCCTGTTAAAACAACACCATTTTCAACAATATCTGCTGCAAGATCAGGTGGCATCATTTCAAGAACGATTTTTAAAGCATCAGCGATTTCTTTTAAATGCTCACGCATAGCCTCTCTTACATCTTCACTTGTTAGTTCAATTCTATTTAACAATCCTGTTACTTGATCACGCCCTTTAACCACCATAGAAAGTTCTTTTGGAAGTTGAACTGCTGAGCCTATTGCGATTTTAATTTCCTCACCCGTTCTTTCACCTATGACAAGATTGTATTTTTCTTTTACATAATTTACTATACTAGTATCAAGCTTATCACCAGCTGTGCGAATTGATTTGGATATTACAAGTCCACCCAAAGAAGTAACGCCAATCTCAGTTGTACCACCACCAATATCTACCACCAAGCTCCCTTGAGGTTCTCTAATTGGTAAATTTGCACCAATAGCTGCTGCCATAGGCTCTTCTATCAAAAATACCTCTCTAGCACCTGCACTTAAAGCACTTTCTCTAACTGCTTTTCTTTCAACTTGAGTTAAACCATAAGGTACTGAAATGATAATTCTAGGTCTTAAAAAAGATTTTCTTCTATGAGTTTTTTCTATAAAATAACGGATCATTTTTTCAGTCATATCAAAATCAGCAATCACACCATCTTTCATAGGACGGATTGCTTCGATATTACCTGGAGTCTTTCCTACCATTTCCTTAGCTTCTTTTCCAACAGCTAAAATTTTAACCCTACCATATCTTTCACGCTCTACTGCAACAACCGAAGGTTCATCAATCACTATACCTTTATCTTTTACCAAAACTAAAGTATTTGCAGTACCCAAGTCAATCCCCATATCACTTGAAAAAAATCCAATTATTTGATCTAAAATCATTCTCAGCCTTTAACTTTTTTATTTTTTATAAATAAAGGTTTTGCACCTTCTTTAATCACTTCTTTAGTAATTACTATGCTATATCCATTATACTCTGGCAAATCAAACATCAAATCTACCATCATCTCTTCAATAATACTTCTTAAACCCCTAGCTCCTGTTTTACGCTCTAATGAAAGCTTAGCAATCTCTCTTAGTGCTTCATCTTCAAATTTTAATTCCACATTATCAATAGCAAAAAGTTTTTGATATTGTTTGATAATGGCATTTTTTGGCTCAGTTAAAATACGCACCATGCTTTCTTCATCAAGCTCTTCTAAAGAAGCAAGCACATGCAATCTTCCTATAAGTTCAGGGATAAGCCCAAAATGCACTAAATCATCAGGCTCTAATCTTTGAAGCAAGGCTTCTTTTTCATCTTTTTTATCATCAGTAAAAAAGCCCATAACATTATCACCTAGTTTTCTTTTAATGATATCACTAATACCATCAAAAGCCCCACCACACACAAATAAAATATTAGTCGTATCTATTTGTATAAAATCTTGATTTGGGTGTTTTCTACCACCTTTTGGTGGGATATTTACTAAAGATCCTTCAATGATTTTAAGTAAAGCTTGTTGCACACCTTCACCGCTCACATCTCTTGTAATAGAACGATTTTCACCCATTTTTGCGATTTTATCGATCTCATCAATAAATATAATCCCTTTTTGGGCTCTTTGCACATCTCCATCAGCAGCTTGTAAAAGACGAGTAAGGATATTTTCAACATCTTCTCCCACATAACCTGCTTCGGTTAAAGAAGTCGCATCGCAAATTGCAATAGGCACATCTAAAAATCTAGCTAAAGTCTGTGCTAGTAAAGTTTTTCCACTTCCTGTTGGACCTACTAATAAAATATTTGATTTTGCTAATTCTGTATCATCATCTTCTAAGTCAGATCTAAAAAGTCTTTTGTAGTGATTATACACCCCTACACTAAAGATTTTTTTAGCTCTATCTTGTCCAATGACATATTTATCTAAATATGCTTTTAATTCTTTAGGGGTTATATCTTTAAAATTTTCTTTATCAACTTCTTTATTTTTTAGCTCTTTTTCCTCTCCAAAGAAAATATTACAAGCACTTTCAGCACAATACTCACATATAAAGGCATTATTATAATCATTTACTAAAATTCTTCTTTCACTTGTTTCTATTTCGTTGCAAAAACTACATCTTTTAACCATGGTTTTTTTCCTTATATATAGGAATTCCTCTTTTTGTTTCTAAGATAAAATTACACATTTTTTTTACATTTTCACTAGAAGTACTTTCTAATAAATTCAAAGCATTATCTTTTAAATTTCCTTGTCTGAATAAAAATTTAAAAGCCTTGCTTAAAACATCCACTTCTTCTTTATCAAAGCGTCTTCTAATGCCTACTAAATTCAAGCTTCTAATGCTTGCACGATTTCCCTCAGCCAAGCAAAATGGCACCACATCTTGAGAAAGCGCGCTAGCACCTGCTATCATACACCCTTCTCCTACTTTTACAAATTGATGTATTGGAGTAAGCCCACCTACTACGGTATAATCTCCAAGTTCTACATGGCCTGCTAAAGTAGCATTATTTGCTAAGATGATGTGATCTCCTAAAGTACAATCATGCGCAATATGAGAATAAGCCATGATAAAAGCATTATCACCTATCCTTGTAAAGCCATCGCCTTTGGCTGTTCCTGAGTTAATAGTAACAAATTCTCTAATAATCGCGTTTTTTCCTATAATAACACCTGAGTTTATCTCATCTTTATAAGATATATCTTGCGGGATATCTCCAACTATGGCATAAGAAAACACTTTTGAATTCTCACCTATAGTTACATTAGGTAAAATTCTTGCACCTTGTTTGATGATAGTATTTGCGCCTATGTTAGCATTTTTACCAACATAAGCATAAGCTTCTACTACAACACCATCTGCTATAATAGCTCCATCTTCTATAACTGCACTTGGATGAATTTTGCTCATCATTTATCTACTATCATAGCTTTAAGTTCAGCTTCTGCAACTAATTGTCCATCTACAAAAGCTTTTCCTTGAAAAATCCACATATTTCCACGATTTTTCACCACGCTCATTTCATAATCAAGTCTATCACCAGGACGCACTGGATTTCTAAATTTTGCATTATCAATGCCTGTAAAATATACTACCTTGGTGCTTGGATCTACTTTATCATCCATACTTTCAAATGCTAAAACCCCTCCAGTTTGTGCCATACCTTCTAAAATTAACACACCCGGATAAATTGGATGATCTGGAAAATGCCCCATAAAAACATGATCGCTTATACTAATATTTTTATAACCTCTAACAACTTCTTTGTTTTTTAATTCTACGATTTTATCTACAAGTAAAAATGGATACCTATGTGGTAAAATTTTTTGAATTTGCATTACATCTATCATAAATTTAGCCTTAAAATATATTCAAAATTCAGATTTTACAAAAAAAATATTAATAAATTAATTAAGTTTTATAACTTCACAATCTTTTCTTTGCTATCAAAATAAATTTCACTTTTTGCCATAAATTCATAAGCACCTTTAATAATATTTTCAACAATAATTACCGGTGAAAGATCATAAGCACCAAAATGCTTTTGTCTTATTTTGATTTCTTGCTCTATTTTTAAAGGATTTTGTAAAAAATCTTCGTAATTTTTAAATTGCATTTTACATAAACTATTAAAATAATCAAAACTCCATAAATTAATCTCATCCTTTGCACTTTTATAATGCTTTAAACCCTCATCTAAAATACTAAATTTAGTGTAAGAATTTTTAAAATGTGAGTAAAATAAAACATGAGTTTTTATAGCTTGTTTGTTTTGTTTTATCAAGGCTCTTAGCAAGCGGTAATTTAAAAATTTTTCTCTTTGAATTTCAAATTTAATGCCTTTTTTTTCTAAACTTTTTACTTGGTTATAAAATTTGATTTTTTCCTCTATACTTGAAGGTAATATTTGTTTATTAATAGGACTCATCAGCTCATCTATAAAGGCTTTTTGACCTTTTTGTTTAGAAAGTGCATAAATACAACCACAATAATTTTGATGATAAAGCATATCTTGCTTTGCTAGGGCAAATTGTCTTTGTGTGCCTCCATTTTTTCTAAAATCAGGCGCTAAAAACTCTATGCCAAATTTATCACATTCTTTTTGTAATGCTAATTTTAATTGCTCTAAATCTTTTTTAGGAGATGTTAAAAGAGTTGTTGTGAGTTTTTTTTCTCCTATTTTTTGGGCAAATTCAACACTTTTATGCATTCTAAAATCAAAACAAATTTGACATCTTGCACCTTTTTCAGGTTCATCTTCATAGCCCTTTACGCTCTCAAGCCATTTTTCATACTCATATTCACCTTTATAAAGTTTAATGCCTAATTTATCACAACTGCGTTTAACATCTAAAAATCTAAGTTCATGCTCACTATATGGATGGATGTTTGGATCATAAAAATATCCAATGATTTTCTCTTCAGGATAGGTTTTACTTAATTCTTGTATAAAATAATGACTATCCACGCTACAACAAATATGCACTAGCATAATTCTTTTAACACCTTAAAAGCATGATCTTTTGCTTTTACATTTTTATAAATTTTTGTTATTTTTCCTTCCTCATCAATTACAAAAGTAGATCTTATAAGTCCTTCATATTCTTTGCCATAATTTTTCTTTAAACCCCAAGCGCCATAAAGTTTGCAAATTTCCTTTTCACTATCACTTAATAAAGTGTGTTTTAAATCATATTTTTTTATAAAATTTTCATGTGATTTCACACTATCTGGACTAATACCTATAATCACAGCATTTTGCCCTAAAAAATCATCATAACTTTGACTAAATTCACAAGCTTGTGTAGTACAACCTGGGGTATTATCTTTTGGATAAAAATACAAAATAATTTTTTTACCCAAAAAATCACTTAGAGAAATTTTAACTCCATCTTGATTTAAAAGTTCAAAAATCGGAGCTTTATCACCAATTTGCAATTCTTTCATTTTTTACCTTTCAATCTTAATTTTTCTACACTTTCACCACCAAAAGAATATTATATGGCTCAATATCTTCTAGCATTATGACTATATTTTGCTTTAGATTATTATATTTTGTATGTAAAAGTTCTGTAATATCTGCTATTAACTCTTCTTTTTGTGCTTTGCTAAATTCTGGTTTAGCAAGTTTGATATTAATAATAGGCATTGTTTTTCCTTGCTTTAAATAAAGAATTTTACTATATTCTAGCAATTATTAGTATATTTTTGATAAAATTAGTTTTATTTTCAATAAAGGCTTACTCATGATTAGGGCAAAAAAAATTTGGATGGATGGAAAAATCATTGATTTTGATGATGCGAAAATTCATGTTTTAACACATTCATTACATTATGCAAATGCAGTTTTTGAAGGAACAAGAGCTTATAAAACACAAAATGGTTTAGCAATTTTTAGATTAAAAGAACACACCAAAAGACTTTTAGAGTCTGCAAAAATCACTTTAATCAACTCACCTTTTTCTCAAGAAGAACTTGAAAATGCGCAAGTTGAACTTTTAAGAGCAAATGATTTTCAAAATAACACTTATTTGCGCCCATTGATCTTTTTGGGTGATGGAACTATGGGAGTTTATCATGCTAAAGCTCCTGTTAGAGTAGCTATTGCTGCTTGGGAATGGGGTGCTTATTTGGGTGAAGAAGGCTTAGAAAAAGGTATTAAGGTTAAAATTTCTTCTTTTGCTAGAAATAGTGTAAAATCTAGCCTAGGCAAAGCCAAAGCAAGTGCAAATTACTTGAATTCTCAAATGGCTAAATATGAAGCTATAGAAGCAGGATATGAAGAAGCTTTAATGCTTGATGAAGAAGGTTTTGTAGCAGAAGGAACAGGCGAGTGCTTTTTTATGGTTAAAGATGGAAAATTAATCACACCACCAAATGATTTTTCATTAAAAAGTATCACTCAGGATACTGTTTTAAAAATTGCACATGATTTGGGTATAAGCGTAGTGCGCCAAAGAATTTCAAGAGATGAAGTTTATGTGGCTGATGAAGCATTTTTCACAGGAACTGCAGCAGAAATAACTCCGATAAATAATATTGATGCAAGAATTATAGGAAATGGAAAAAGAGGTGAGCTAACAACAAAGCTCCAAAATGCGTATTTTGATATAGTTTATGGACGCAATGAAAAATACGCTTCTATGCTAACTTATATTTAACAAAGGAACTAAATGCCAGCTGATTTGAATGATTATTTTAATAAAAAAAACAATCAAAACAACAATAAGCAAAATTTAAATTTCAAAGCTCCTGAATTTAACTTCAAAGGTTTTGGAAAATTTTCTCCATTAATTTATAGTGCGATTGCAATTATTTTAGTTTTTGCACTTTTCAAACCTTTTGCAATAGTTAATTCAGGGGAAATGGGGATCAAGTCTACCACGGGTAAAT
Organism: Campylobacter sp. W0066.2; assembly: GCF_024723515.1. Classification (NCBI taxonomy): domain Bacteria; kingdom Pseudomonadati; phylum Campylobacterota; class Epsilonproteobacteria; order Campylobacterales; family Campylobacteraceae; genus Campylobacter; species Campylobacter sp. W0066.2. The sequence continues at coordinate 72,129 of NZ_JANQCV010000005.1, forward strand.
ACAGCCCTACTCCGCTTGAACCAGGACTTCATTTTTTTATGCCAGTATTACAAAAAATCACTATAGTAGATACTAGAGTAAGACAAATTAATTATGCTTCTATTGAAGGCGTAAATGAAAATTTACAAATAGGCTCAGGGGTTGTAAATAAAAATAGTATTTCGGTGCTTGATTCAAGAGGTTTACCTGTGTCTATTGATGTAACCGTTCAATACAGATTAAATCCTTTGCAAGTTCCTCAAACCATAGCTACTTGGGGGCTTAATTGGGAAAATAAAATCATTGACCCAGTTGTAAGAGATGTAGTAAGAAATGTGGTAGGCCAATATACCGCAGAAGAGCTTCCAACAAATCGTAACACCATAGCAGTGCAAATTGATCAGGGTATTAGAAAAACTATAGAAAGTCAACCAAATGAGCCTGCTGAGCTTCAAGCAGTTCAACTTAGAGAGATCATCTTACCTATTAAAGTAAAAGAACAAATTGAAAGAGTACAAATTGCCAAACAAGAAGCTGAAAGAACTAAATACGAAGTTGAAAGAGCTAATCAAGAAGCACTTAAAAAAGCAGCTTTAGCTGAAGGGGAGGCAAATGCAACCATCATTAGTGCTAAAGGTAGAGCAAGTGCGGTTAAAATAGAAGCTGATGCGCAAGCATATTCAAATAGAGAAATAGCAAAAAGTTTAAATAATCCTTTGCTTGATTTAAAACAAATTGAAACTCAAAAACAGTTTAACGAAGCACTTAAGGTTAACAAAGACGCTAAAATTTTCTTAACACCTGGTGGAGCTGTGCCAAATATTTGGGTTGATAGTAAAGATAGCAAAAGAACAAGCTCAGTAGCAAACTAAAACTAAAGAAGTGATAATGAACGCCCAACACATTCGAGAGCAAATGATTTTTTATACCACTCATTTGCACTTGATTGATTTTTTACTAATGGCTTTGGTTGTATTTTTTTTCATTATCACTTTATTTATTGCTTTAATTATTAGAAACAAACCTGCTTTTGCCTTTACGGTTATTTTTTTAGGAATTTTATGCTCAGCTAGCATTGCGTATTTAGGATATTTTTTAATTGATACTAAAGTTAGATCAAGAATAACCAGCTTAGATAATGCTCAATTTTTTGTATACGATAACTCGCTCAGCGTTGATTATAGCCTAACAAATACTTCCAAAAAAAGTTTTAAGTATTGTAAATTAAAAGTAGAAGTCTTTAAAAAAAGTGATGATAATAGCACTTTTAAAAATTTATTACACACTATAAAACCTCTAAGAAGCGAATCTACTATTATAGAAAAAACAATAAACCCTAGCCAAACTATTAACCTAAAAACTAAATTTTCCGATTTTAAAGAAAGTCAAAAATTTGACATTGAAATTCATTCAAAGTGTTTTTAAATGGGATATTTTACTTTTTTTCATATTCTAATCATTTTCATTATGCTAGCTTCTACAGGTTTAACTTGGGTTTTACTTTACTTAAAAGTTCAAAATAAAAAATATATGATTATTTTTTGCATAGTAAGTTTTATACTCGCCTTGATTTTAACCATATCATTACTGCTAACCATAGATCAATACACCAAAAAAGCAAGTTTGAGTAATTTTTCAACCTATAGACGTTTGGCAACAGAAAGCATTATAGTCAAAGGTAGAATTACCAACGATACTAATTTTAAAATTTCAGAATGTTTTTTGGAGCTTAGAATAATTGATGATAATAAAAAACATGAAGTTAGTGGTGAAATTTTTAATCAACAAAATTTTGATAGTATCAAAAGAGCAAGCCAACAACAAAGAGATGCTTCATATAATATCAATATTGCAAAAAACCTGCCAGGGCATACTTATAAAGATTTTTCATTTGAAGTGGGGTTACCACCTCATTTTCAAAGTTATAAAATTTTTAAACAATTAAAATGCAAATAGGGATTATTTAATAAAATAATCCCCATCAAAACTAATCAAAGAATATTTTCTTTCATCGCCTATACTTGAAACTAATTCATTAATATCCAAAAAAGTCAAACTATCTGCGCCTGTATATTCTCTAACCTCTTCAACACTTTTATTAGCTGAGATTAGCTCTTCAAAAGTAGGCGTATCTATACCATAAATGTCAGGGAATTTAATTTCTGGGCATGCTATAGCCAAATGGATTTTTCTTGCACCTGCTTGTTTTAAAAGTGCGATGATTTTTTTAGAAGTTGTTCCTCTTACCACACTATCATCAATCACCACTATATCTTTACCTTCTAAAACTTTTTTCATAGGATTGAGTTTTAATTTTACTTTCAAATTTCTCATTTCTTGAGTTGGTTCTATGAAAGTTCTTCCAACATAATGATTTCTCACTATTGCCATTTCAAGTGGGATTTTTAAATACTGTGCAAAACCTATAGCAGCACTCACACCACTATCTGGAACTGGCACTACAAAATCTACTTTTTCTTTAAATTTTTTAGCCAAGGCTTCGCCCATTTTTTTACGTACTTCATATACGCTTTTACCTTCTATAATGCTATCAGGTCTAGCAAAATAAATATATTCAAATGCACAAATTCTTGGATCTGTCTTATCAAATACTTGAATGCTTTCAAACTCATCACTACCTTGAGTAAAAATCAACATCTCACCTGGTTTTACATCGCGGATAAATTCAGCCTCTATCAAATCAAAAGCGCAAGTTTCACTCGCTACAATATACCCACCATCTTTTAATCTACCCAAAGATAAAGGTCTAACCCCATAAGGATCTCTTACGACAAAAAGTTGATTTTTACTAGCAAGCATAAAGCAATACGCTCCCTTGCTTTGAGTCAAGCTTTCTATAAATCTATCTTTTAAAGTTTCTTTTTTGCTTTTTGCTATTAAATGTACCACATTTTCTGTATCCATATTAGAATGAAAAATAACCCCGTTGTTAATCAATTCTTTTCTAACTTCTTCTTTATTAATCAAATTTCCATTATGCACTAAAGAAATATCACCCAAAGAACAAGTAGCTGCAACAGGTTGGGCATCATGCAAAGAAGAATTTCCTGCAGTAGAATAACGATTATGTCCTATAGCTATCTCGCCTTTTAATCCTGCTAGAATTTGTGTATTAAAAATTTGCCCTACTTCACCTTTAGCTTTGTGTGTTTTGATACTCAAACCATCACTTACGCTAATCCCACTTGCCTCTTGTCCGCGATGTTGCATAGCAAATAAAGCATAATAAGCCACCGTACTTGCATTTTTTGAATTAATTACTCCAACTACTGCACACATTTAAATTCCTAAACAATCATCTATATCATATAAGCCATTTTCTTGAGAAGCTAACCATTTTGCACATTTTATCGCACCTTTTGCAAAAGTAGCTCTTGAAGTAGCCGTATGATTTAATTCTATAAATTCACCTTCATTGTAAAAACCAACCCTATGTGAACCTACTATATCACCGCCTCTTAAACTCATCACCGCGATTTCATCTTTACTTCTTTGTCCAATAATCCCATCTCTACCGCTTACTCTGACCTTTTCTAAGTCTAAATTTCTAGCCTTAGCAACATTTTGTGCTAAAGTCATTGCGGTACCACTTGGAGCATCTTTTTTCTTATTATGGTGCATTTCAAGTATTTCTATATCAAAATCTCTCAAAGCCTCACTAGCTAAATAAGAAAGCTTTTTTAAAATCGCCACACCCAAAGACATATTGGTTGCATAAAGAATAGGCATAGTAATACTTGCACTTTGCATTAATTCATTTTGCTTAGCATCCAAACCTGTAGTACCTATCACCAAAGGTTTAGGATTACTTCTTGCATATAAAAGCAAATCCTCACAACCCTTTGGAGTAGAAAAATCAATAATTACATCACATCTATTAAAAAAATCTTCATAATTTGATCCTTGATCAAAAAACGCACTAGCCTTTGCCTGCTCATCATCTTCTAGGCAAAGTCTTATTTGAGTACCCATACGCCCATTACTTCCATGGATTCCAATATTAATCATTTTAAATCTGCCTTTTTAGAATTTGGAAAATTGTAGCGTTTATTTATTTAAAAGCAAATAACGCTTTTAATTAATCATCCCATTTTTGCCCTAAAAAATTTCCATTTCTATCAAAAAACATTTCCATATTATTACTTAGTTTAATTTCATAACCAAATTCTTCCCAATCCACATCTACAATAAAAGCTCCAGGAAAAGAACTTTGAATTTTATCCATAATAGGTTTAGAAAGCCCATAATAATTTTGCGCATAAGGATTATGCTGAGACATATGAGACATATTTTGTTGATATGAATTAGTATTTTGTTGTGTAATATTTGCACTAGCCATTAGCGCTAAAGTTGTACTTAGAATTAGTATTTTTTTCATTTTAGATTCTCCTTGATTTTTTATAGGAGAATCTTAATTAATTTTTGTGAAATTTATGTGAAGATTAATGCAAGTTTTCAATATATGCTAAAGCACTAAGTGCTGCGACTGCTCCATCGCCTGCTGCACATATTACTTGTTTTGGAGCATCTTTTCTTAAATCGCCTGCTGCAAACAACCCTGCTATATTAGTTTGCATTTTAAGATCAACACTCACTTGACCACCTTCTTCCATAACACATAAAAACTCACCATTTTCTTGTTTTAAGATTTCATTTCTCACATTCAATCCAACAAAGGTAAAAATTCCAGGCACATCAAGATCTCTTTTAGATCCATCATTAAATGCTATTTTCACCTTATTAACACCCATATTATCACCACAAACCTCATCAACTACTGCATTTGTGATTAATTCTATTTTATCATTATTTCTTACTTTTTCTACAGTTGAAGGCGCTGCTCTAAACTCATCTCTTCTATGGATTAAATATACTTTTGAGCAAATATTAGCTAGATACAATGCCTCTTCTAAGGCTGTATCTCCTCCACCTAAAACAGCTACTTCTTTATTTTTATAAAAAAATCCATCGCAAGTTGCACAAGTACTTACACCTTTGCCAAAAAATTCATCCTCGCCTTTAAAACCTGCACGACGTGGAGTAGAACCTGTACAAACAATAACAGCCTTTGCTTGTTCGACTTTACCATTTTCTAATTTGATATTAAAACCACCATCAGTATTTTTGCTAATTTGTTCTACACCTATCATTTCATGTTTTAAACCAAAACGCATACATTGTTCATTCCATGGAGCCATAAAAGAAATTCCATCTAAAACTTGTGCAACTCCAGGATAATTTTCAATTTCTGAACTTGAAGTTATTTGCCCACCTGGTGTACCTTTTTCAAACATTACAACATTTTTTAATCCGCCTCTAGTAGCATATAATCCCGCACTTAAACCAGCAGGGCCACCGCCTATAATAGCTAAATCTAACATCATTATTTTCCTTGTAATTTATTTCAGAGATATTATACAAATTTTTCTTTAATTATAAATAATAAAAATTATTAAATAGTAAAAAATATGAAGAAAAGCCACTAAAAGTGGCTTGAGATTATAAAAGTGAGTTTAGTTTATCTGCTAAAACTTGTTTTGATTGAGCACCAACCAATTGATCAACCACTTCACCATCTTTAAAGAAAAAGATAGTTGGAATAGATCTTACACCAAATTGCGCAGCTAAATCACCTTGCTCTTCTGTATTTACTTTGCAAATTTTAGCCTTGCCATCAAAATCATTTGCAAGCTCATCAATTACCGGTGCAAGCATTCTACAAGGTCCGCACCATGGAGCCCAAAAATCTACTAAAGCTACGCCTTCTTTTGCTTGTGCAAAATTTTCTGCAGTTAAATCAATATATTTTCCCATGTTATCTCCTTTAATTTTTTAAGATTTTATTAGATTAAAATAAACATTCTCTTAATAACTAATGTTTTCTAAAAGTTTTATATCATCTTTATACACGCAAAGTAAATCTAATTGAAAATTTTCATTACTTTTGTGTTTCATAAAGTAGTACTCTATGGTTTTAATAATTTTGTTAAATTTTTTGCCATCTAGTCTATAGGCTACTTCATAATTTCCTTGTATACTTTTAACTTCAATAAAATGTAAAATTTTATCTTTTTTAGCAATAATATCAATTTCTCCAAATTTAGAATGAAAATTTCTTTCTAAAATTTCAAAATCTTTATTTTTAAGATATTCACATGCTATATCTTCACCTTTTATACCAAAAAGATACTGTGATAAAGCCATTCAATCTTCTATTCTCATCATAAAAACATCATCTTTAACAAATTCTTGTTCTTTAAGTTTTTGAGTTAAAATTTGTATATTTTTTTCATAAGTCTGATGAGTAATAAAAAATAAAGTACTACAATCTTGCTTTTCTTTTTTTGGCTTTTGCAAAAAAGTATCGATTGAAATTTGATGTTCGCTCATTAATTGTGTAATTTTTGATAAAACACCTATTTTATCTAATACTTTTAATCTTAGATAGTATCTTGTATAAATTTCATCCTTATTTAAAAGCTTATAAGAAGTATCATTTAAATATCCAAAAATAGCACTATTTTTTTCTTTTCTTGCTATATCGATTAAATCTGCTACAACAGCACTTGCGGTTGCCTTACCACCTGCTCCTGGACCATAGTATAAACTTTCGCCCAAAATATCCCCATCTATACTGATAGCATTCATCACCCCATCAACCTTTGCTAACATTTTATTTTTATTTAACATAACAGGATGAACCCTTAATTCTATTTTTTCATCTTTTATTTTAGCAATACCTAAATGTTTTATGGTGTACTCAAATTCCTTTGCAAAATAAATATCCTCATCGCTTACCTTACTAATACCCTCAATCAAGATATCCTCAGGTTTTACTCTTAGTCCATAAGCAATATTTGCTAAAATTAAAAGCTTATGTGCAGCATCAAATCCTTCTATATCAAAAGTAGGATCAGCTTCAGCATATCCTAAATCTTGGGCTTTTTTTAATACTTCTTGAAATTTAGCATTATCTTCTGCCATCTTGCTTAAAATATAATTACTTGTGCCATTTAAAATGCCTTTAATGGAAACGATATTATTGGCACTCAAACCCTCTTTTAAAATTTTAATAATAGGAATTCCACCCGCTACACTTGCCTCATAACCAAAAGCTGTATCTTGTGCTAATTTTTCAAGCTCATAACGATGATAAGCAAGTAAAGCTTTATTAGCAGTTACTACTGATTTTTTTCTTTTTAAAATTTTTGAAATTATCTCAAAGGGTAAATCAATACCACCCATTAACTCCACAAATACATCAATATCTTCACACTCTAAAACCTCATCAATATCATTAACCACAGGAATCAATGCATTTGGTTTTGCACTTCTTGCTAAAGCAATTACTGGAACAATTTCTTCATCACATCTTGCTTTAATTAAATCTTGATTTTTTAACAAAGTTTCTACAACAGCACTTCCTACCGTGCCATAGCCCAAAATCGCTATTTTCATTTTATTCTCTTAAGTATTTTTTGATATTTCTTGCTGCTTGACGAATGCGATTTTCATTTTCTATTAAAGCTATTCTAACATACTCATTGCCCGCTTCACCAAAGCCAACCCCAGGACTTACCGCCACATTTGCTTTTTGTAAAAGCTGCTTAGAAAATTCCATACTACCAAGATGAGCCTTACTTTGAGGGAGTTTTGCCCAAACAAACATACTTGCATTAAGTTTTTTTAACTCCCATCCTGCTTGGCAAAATGATTCTAGTAAGACTTCCAATCTTTTTGCATAAGTTGCCTTAATCTCTTCAACACAAGTTTGATCTCCATCTAAAGCTACAGTAGCAGCAACTTGTATAGGCGTATACATACCATAATCAAACCAAGATTTGATCTTTTTCAAAGCCGCAATTAAGCGTTTATTACCTACCACAAAACCTACACGCCAACCTGCCATGTTGTAAGATTTTGAAAGTGTATAGGTTTCCACTGCTACATCTTTAGCACCTTCAACTTCAAAAATCGAAGGAGTTTTATAAGAGCCAAAAGTTAAGTCCGCATAAGCAATATCAGAAATAATATAAAATCTTTCTTTTTTTGCCATAGCAACCAATCTCTCATAAAAACTTTTTTCCACTGTAACTGTTGTAGGATTATGCGGAAAATTTACCACTACATATTTTGGACGCGGAATACTTTCATGTAGTGTTTTTTGTAAGTTTTCAAAAAAAGTATTTTCGTTTAATTCATAATTTTCATTAAAATCAAAATTCATAGTTGCTACATTACCACCTGCTATGATAAAAGCTTGAGTATGTATAGGATAAGCAGGTGTAGGCACAATAGCTACATCCCCTGGGTTAATAACAGCTCTTGCTAAATTTACAAAGCCTTCTTTAGAGCCCATCGTTGCAACTACTTCACTTTCAGGATCTAAATCAACATCATATTTTCTTTTATACCAATTACAAATTGCAAGTCTTAGTTTATAAATTCCACTCGAAGCAGAATACCCTGAAGTTTTGTCTTTGTTTGCACTTTCGCAAAGCTTGTCTATAATATGTTGAGGAGTTTTGCCATCAGGATTTCCCATAGAAAAATCTATTATATCCTCCCCTGCTCTTCTTGCTGCCATTTTAATCGCATTAACTTCAGCAAAAACATAATTTGGAAGTCTTTCTATGGTATTAAAATGAATTTCTTCAAACATCACCCATCCTTTTAGCGTCTTAAGTAAATTTTTAAACCCCTTTTTATATTATCAAGGCTAAACATATCTCCTATAATAGCATATTTTGCGCCCAATGGTATATTTACATTTACTTCATTTTGCTTATGTGTATTTTCTACACCTTGTATAAAATTCAAGTTTTTATCTAAAAATTGAATTTTGCAAAACCAAGAATCAAGATTGTGCGCACTAAGCTCCATACTTTTTGCACCTTGCAAATCAATAATATATTCTCTTAAAGGTTTGTTTAATTGAGTAATAGTATTTAATGGAATTTGAGTATTAACTTTAGGTTTTGCTTTTGAGAAATCTAGCTCATATTCATAATTTAACTCTGAAATTTTATAAATATCTTTAATAAAAACAGAACTACCCAGCAAAGCCTTATAAAAAACTCCTGGATCAAGCATATACTGAGAATCTACGGCTAACTTATATGTGATATAGTTTTCCCTTAAAGTTAATTCAGTTGGTATAAAATAAATATAACCTAGTTCATTTAAAGTATCATTGATTGTTTTAAAAAACAAAACAGAATCAGCTTGGGCTTTAAAACTAAAAGTTAAAGTTTTTGGTTCATTTAATATAAAATTTGCCAAAGAATTGGTTTTTAAAATTTGAGAAATAGTGTAAATATCTACATTTCCACGCTCATCTTTATAATCATTTCTTGCAAACAAAAGTTCCAATTGCGCATCTTTAGAATTATCATTAACAATATGCTTAGCAACTTCTAAAGCGCTTAGCGCAAAAGCATTAAGAGCAAAAAAAATGGAAAATATTAAAATTCTTACCATAATTTTCCTCTATTTTCTTTTATAAACTCAGCTTTTGTAATTTGTTTGATTTTACCATCTTTAATCATTAAAAACTTAGACACACCATTTTTAAACTCTAAAGTATTATTATTCTCATCATTTAAACTAAAAGCAGCATGACCTGTAGTAATAAGCATATCTTTATCTAAAGATAAAGTATAATCATTTTTAATAGTCAAAGAACTTTTTCTAAAAGTTTTTAAATCCACCATACCAAGCCAAAGTTCTGCACTTGGTTTTATAATACTTTCTTTAAGCAAAACCATATTTTCTTCGGGTATATTTAAACTAGTATTACCCTCTAATGTTTCTTCTATAGTATTATTACTCTCATCTATTGGTTCTAAAATAGCACTTGTGTTTGTTTCATTGTTTTCTGTGGTTTCATCAGCAAAAAAATTAAGAACCGGAGTTTCATTCTCATCAACTTTTTCTTCTAAGATAATTTGTTCTTGATTTAGCACATTAGTAGTATTTTCATCTAGTGTGGAACTTTGGAAAAATCTTGAAACACCCCAAGCTAAAGCCACTATCAAAAGCACTACTACTATAATCACAATATACCATACATTTGAGCTTTCTTTGGTATATGAGTTCATTCTAGGAGCAATATGCACATGATTTTTTTTCTCAATACCATTTTCTTCTAAATAGGCATGATATTCTTCTAAAAAGCTAGAAAAATCAAGCTCATACTCTCTTTGTAAAATTTTGATAAAACCATTTATATTAAAACGAGATAAAGATTTAAAATCTTTTTTAATAATATATTCAAGACAAGTTATTTCTATTTGTGTTCTTTTTTGAACTTCTAATAAATTTAAATCTTCTAATTTTTTCCAACTATCCATTTTTCATCCTATCGCAAAGTATTGCAAATGCTGCACTAACATTTAAACTATCAAAATCTTTGTGCATTTTTATCCCTACACATTCATCGCATTTTTTAAGCACTTTTGGTGCTATACCAAAACCTTCACTTCCCATAATCAAAACTTTTTTATCTTTAGCCTTGATAGTATGTATATCACTACCTCCGCTTGCACTAGCATAGATATAAAAACCTTTTTGTTTTAATTCATTTATCATACTTAAAATATCATCATTTATAACTATTTTCATATCTAAAGCCGCGCCACTACTTGCACGAATAACTCCATCCATAGCCACGCTTTTAGCTACCAAAATAATCCCATCAGCACCCAAAGCATAAGCACTACGCACGATAGCACCTATATTTCCAACATCACTAATATTATATAAAATAACTATAAAATCTTTTTCTTTTAAACTCTCAAAAGAGCTAAATTCAAACTCATCAATTTCCATTAAAAAACCTTGATGATTTCCACCTCTTGCTAAACTTTGCGCGGCCTTAAAATCAAGTTTTTTAATTTTTTTTGATGCCTTTGCTATTTTTGAAAAATCAGCTTTTTCACATTCTTTTGCTAAATAAATTTCTTTAATTTTTTCTTTGTGCTTTTCTAAGATATAAAAAAACACTTGCTTACCATAAACTATCATTTTTAAATAATAACCAAATTCAACTTAAAAGCAGTTTTTGATAATTTTCTTTTGGAGATTTCGCATTGATTTTTGAAAGAAGCTTTGCCTTTGTTTTTAAAGGCAAATCAAGTTCATAAATATCTTGCTCACACAAGATATTTTGGTGAAATTGCTTTTCTTTAGCACTTACGACTACACACCATTCACCACGCAAGTCCATTGTTTTTAATTTTTCTAAAACCTCTAAGGCTCCTGCCCTAAATTTAGTTTCAAATTTCTTTGTTGCTTCTTTTATGATAAAAATTTCTCTTAAAGGATCAATTTTACTAATTTCTTCTACTAAATTAAGTATCCTAGTAGGTGCTTCATAGACTATACTAGGATAAGGATTAAGCATTAAATTTTCAATATCTTTTTGTCTTTGAGGATTTTTATTAGCCAAAAAACCCATAAAAATAAATTCTTTTTTACAAAATGCACTTGAAACTAATGCAAGTAAAGCAGCATTTGACCCTGCTAAGACTTCATAATCAATATTATTTTTAATAGCATATTCAATTAAAAATTGCCCCGGATCGCTAATACCTGGCATACCCGCATCACTCAAATATGCAATATCTTGTTCAAAAAAATCATCATCTATTTTTGCTAAAAAATCTTTTTCATTATGAGTATGTAAGGCCAGATATTTATCAGGTTTTATTTCTAAATTAAATTTTTCATTAAGAAGATAAACTAAGGATTTGCAAACTCTCGTATCTTCGCATAAAAAGAGTTTGCATTTTTGTAAAATTTCTAAAGAATGAAAAGAAATATCGTTTAAATTTCCTATGGGCGTAGGAATAAAATATAACATTATTGCATTGCGTATTTTTTCTTAAATTTCTCTACACGACCCGCAGCATCTACGATTTTTTCACTACCTGTAAAAAATGGATGGCAGCTTGAGCAAATATCAACTTTAATTTCTGCTTTATTTGACTTAGTAGTAAAAGAATTTCCACAAGCACAACTAACTTTGCATTCTACATATTCTGGGTGAATTTCTTTTTTCATTGTTTATCCTTTTTCAAAACATTAAGGCGTAATTATATAAATTTTTATATAAAAAATAGCTAAATTTAAGCGTGTTTTTAAATTATGAATTTTGAAGCAACCCCTATTAAAGCTGTTTGCGCTTTAAGTATAAAATCAGCTTGTAATTTTGCTTTTTTTACATTCTCCTCTCTTTCTTTTTGCGAAAATCCACCTTCAGCTCCAATTAAAAATACATGCTTACTAGGTTCAAATCTCATCAAATCTTCACCTTCAAAGTCTATTAAAACAATATTTTCATAAACTTGCTGAAATTTTTTAAAATTATCAAAGCTTTCAAGCTCCATTAAAGAGGCGCGACCGCATTGCTGGGATGATTCTATAAGAATCTTTTCCATTCTTTTAAAATCTAATTTAAAATTCTTTTGTGAATAATCCATATACACAAAAGAAAGCTTTACCACTCCAAGTTCATTTAAAAAAGGTAAGGTTTTTTCTATAATCTTTGGATCAATCACCGCTAAAGCTAAATGTAAATGCGTTGTTAATTCTTGTTTTTCTTCTTTTTTATCAAGTAAATTTAATGCACATGAGCGTCTAGAAAACTCTATGCATTCATAAGTGTAAGCAAAAAAATCTTTTAAATTTTTTAATACGATTTTATCGCCTACTTTAATTCTTCTAGCTTTTAAATGCAAGAAAGCTTCATTTTCCAACTCTAAATTTAAAGCACCACTTTGTGGGTGATACAAAAATCGCATTAAAAATAAAACCTTTGAAGCAAATAAGGCACAAAAAGTAAAAATATACCCAAACACAAAATAAAAAAGCTTAAAAATCTAAATTTAGCATAACGTTTGAACAATCTTGCTTTTTTAAATAAAACAAATTGATAAATAGCCAAAGCAAAGATAAAAATCCAACAAAACCACATAGAAAGCATGTATAAATTTAGCTCAAAATGCTTTAAAGCCCAAAGCAAACTTCCTGTAAAAAGTGTAATTGCTAAAAATAAATAATAAATTGGCAAAAATAGGCGAATTCTTTTTATAAAAATAAACTCTTGCGAAAAACTACTTTGAGTTAAATACAAATAAAACAACATTAAAAAGCCATTTGCGTATAAACTATATACATGCAATGCTAAAAAAAACTCATAACTTTGATCCATCACTGTCCTTGTGTGTTATTTTCATCTTTGATATCATCATCTACAGGTATAGGAAGCGTATCATCATCTATAATAACATTAGAATCACTTTGCTCAATTTGAACTTGCTCAGTCTGCACCTCTTTTTTTACGTTTGTATCTTCTTGACTTGAGCAAGCAATAAAAAACAATAATGGCACAATCAATAAAATCTTTTTCATTACACCTCCTTTTGATTAATAAAAACAAAATTTGCATCTTGAAGTTTTTTAAAAAAATCTTTATCTTTCCATTCATCGCTTATAGCTTGTGAAAATTCAATATCTGCCAAATTTATCTTTGGTAAAAACTCACTATAAGCATCTTCTCTAAAACCTTGTGCATAGCCTGTTCTTGTTTCATGCACAATAATACTTTTTAAACTAACACCTTGCTCGCCATTGACCATCTTAGTCTTTAAAAGCAAAGTATCTATCAGTACAAAAAATATGCGTACAAAATTTTCTGCACTTACATTCACAGGTAAACTTACCCATCTTTGTGAGTGTTTTTTTATATCTTCTAAATAAACCTTATCATCATCTTTAAAAAGTGTAATAGCATGGTCAAAACTATCAATAATTTGTTTTATTTCATCTTTTAACAAACCAAAATCATACACCATTCCCGCATTGTCAAGGTATTTACTCTCAAGTAAAATTTCTACCTTATAAGAATGACCATGTATGCTTGTTTTACATCGCTTGGAGCTACAAAATCTAACAATATGAGCATTTTCAAATTCAAACATTTTTCTAATAATCATACGCCTTCTTTATCTCCCCAAATTCTAATATGCAATCTATCGGAGTAATTATATCCATTTTTTATACAAAATTCAGCAACACTTAAGGCATTTTTAGAAATTTCTTCTTCACTTGACCCCATAGGCATGCAAAATACCTCATTTTCACAAATTTGTAAAATTTCATTGATTTCGCCTAAGGCTTTACTTTCTTGTAAAAAATCCTTATCTAAAACAAATTTATAAAAACTATCTTTAGCATAACGTTTAAAAGCTTTCAAAGCTTTTTCATTAATCCTTTTTTCTTTTTTTACACCGCTATTGCCAAGCTTTACACCCAAAGCAAAATAACATTTTTTATACAAAGGATATTTTTCAAAATCAATTTCAATACTTGCATTTGTTTCAAAATGCACTTTAAAGTCATTTTCTAAAAGCAAATTAACAAAACACAAAAAATCTTTATTTTGATAATTTAACAAAGGCTCTCCACCGGTAATGACAACTATAACTTTGCGTGAATTGGCTAGTTTTAAAACCTCATCAAAAAGCTTTGCTGAAGTATAGGTTTTATAACAAGTTTTAAATTCTTTAGTAAAAACAGCTCTTATAGTATCACAGCCCAAAAGTATTTTAGAATCTTTTTCTTTTTTTACTCCAAAGCCTACGCAGTTAAAATTACACCCAGCAAACCTTACAAATATAGCTAAATTTCCACTATATTTTCCCTCACCTTGCAAGCTTAAAAAAGTTTCAACAACTTCCATTATCCACCTGTTTGATAAAAGGCTCTTGTAGAACTTTGATTGGCTTCATTTTCAGCCCATCTATTTTTTTCTGATTTGTTTTTTATCACGGTTTTTAAAACTTCACAAGCACCTGCTATGTCTTTATTACGTATAGCCTTTTTAATACTTAAAGCCTCATCATAATACAAACAAGGTATTAAAAGCCCTTCAGCTGAAAGTCTTATACGGTTACAACTATCACAAAAATCATGACTATGTGGATCAATAATACCAAACTCATACCCATCTTCAAGCTCATAAATAGTCGCAGGTGCATTTGGACTTTTTTGTCCTTGCTTGAAAGAATATTTTTGAGCAATAATATTTAAAATTTCTGCTGATTTTAAGCCTTTTAAATCTCCATAAGCATGATAATTTTCCATAAATTCTATAAAGCGAATTTGGCTTTTGCGTGTTTTGGCAAATTCTAAAAGATCGATAAATTCATTATCGTTGATCCCTTTAAGAGCTACGGTATTAAATTTAATATTAAAGCCTAATTCTAAAGTCTCATTAATACCATTTAACACATCTTTAAGTATGTTTTTTTGAGCTAATTTAAAAGCTACTTCTTCTTTTAAGGTATCTAAAGAGATATTAATTCTTTTTAAACCTGCCTGTCTTAAATCTTTTGCTTGTTGTTTTAACAAAGAAGCATTAGTAGTAAGTGCTAAGTCTATATCCTGCTTATACTCACTAATCATAGCAATAAATTTATGCAAATCTTTTCTTACTAAAGGCTCACCACCTGTAATACGAATTTTTTTAACCCCCTCATCAATACAAACTTTAACAAACATAAAAAGTTCTTCAAATGATAAAAGATTTTCCTTAGCACTCCATTCAAATGGAGTTTTTGGCATACAATAAAGGCAACGAAAATTACATCTTTGTGTTACTGAAATTCTTAAATAATCAATCACTCTTCCATAACTATCTACCAACATCAAAGGCCTTTATAATAGTTTATTAAATTTCAAAATAAGCTCAACTCTACCCATACCTATACGCAAATCTTTGGCAATTTGCTCAATGGATTTTTTTTGATTAAAAAGCTCTATTACCTTTTGTTCTTCATTATCATAGCTTGGGCTTAATTTTGTAATACTTTGGGTTTTTTGTTCTAAATTTAATAAACGATTTTTTTGCTCACTTTGAAATTCTTCAATCACCTCTTCTACTTCTTTTAAAGCACTTAAAACAGGAATGATATTTTGATTAATTTTTTGTTCTAATACCTGCAAAAGTTCTTCTTTTAGCTCTTCTTTAATGGCTTCAGTATCTATTTCCTCTTTTTCTTGCTCTTGTTCATCTAAACTTTCTTTTTTTAAATAATGATATTGCTTATTTAAATCTTCTATCATCTTACCAAGCTCGTTAATCTTAGCAATACTTTCTTTTTCTTTTATCATCATATAAGCAAACATAGCAAAAATTAATAAAGCTACCACAAGCCACAATAATAAATCACTACCCATTTTCTTGTTCCTTTAAAATCTTAATCATCGCTCTTTGCATATTTGCCACAAAATTATCATACACAAGCTCATCTTCTGCTTTTATTTGTGTGATTTTTGCCTCATTTTCACTTAAAGCTTTAAAAAAAATACTAATTTTTTGACCATTTAACTCAAATCTTGCATAATATTCCTCATCTTGAACCAAACACTTTTCTTTAAATTGAATGTGTGCAAAATTTACACCTATCACAAAGGCTTTATATTTTAAATCTGTAAATAATTTTGTTTTATTGATATCATTTTTTATCAAATACAATTCTTGTTTTAAATCCATGAGCAAATCAAAAATAATTTGCTCACCTTCGCTAAATTCCACTCTTGAGGCAAGCTTTTTCCATTTGCTTAAATTGACATAATTATTGCTTGAAAGATATTCTTGCAAAAACTCTTCATATCTTTCTTTACTCTCTTCAAACTCAAGTTCTAACGAACTTTTAAAAAAATTTATCTCCATAAAAGATCAACCCAAATAAATATAAAAAACACTATACTTAAATACCCATTTAAAGTAAAAAATGCTTTATCGATTTTTGCAAAATTCTTTCTAACTATGCGGTGCTCAAAAAATAAAATAATCGCACTAATTATCACGCCTAAAAAGGCAATATTTCCCGTTGGAGCCACCCAAACAAATAAAAGCCAAAAAAGTACTGCCAAAACATGACAAAACGCTGAGATAAATAAGGTTGCCTCAAGCCCAAATTTAGCAGGTATAGAGTGCAAACCTGTTTTTTTATCATATTCCATATCTTGCAAAGCATAAAGCAAATCAAAACCAGCTGTCCAAAAAGTAACACCCAAACACAAAATCACACTATAAATTTCAATACTTCCCAAAACTACAATGCTACCTGCAATAGGAGCAAGTCCTAGACAAAATCCTAATACTAAATGTGCTAAAGATGAAAATCTTTTAAAAGCTGAATAAATAGCTAAAATAAATAATACCGGCAAGGAAAGAGCAAAAGCTAGCTTATTAATAAAATAACTTGCCAAAACAAAAACAATAGCATTTAAAATAATAAAAAGTAAAATACTATTTTTACCTATACGCCCATCGATATTAGGTCTATTTGCACACCTTGGATTATTTTTGTCAATATCCTCATCCATCAAACGATTAATCGCCATTGCAAAATTTCTTGCACTCACTGCACAAATAACACCCAAAAATAAAGCCTTAAAGCCAAACCAAGTGCTATCATTTAAAATAACAGAAGCCACAATCATTGAAGTGAATAAAAAAGGTAAAGCAAAAATAGAATGCTTAAAAACTATCAAATCTAAAATATCTTTCAATTTTTCTTTTAATATAGGCATTTTTTCTCTTTATAATATATTTTTGTTATGATTTTACTAAAATAATTTTAAATTTAGGATATTTTTACGATGTTTTTTGAATTTGCACTCATTGGAACCACTGCAAGTGGCAAAACAGAACTTGCTAATAAACTAGCTTATGAATTTAACGCAAGCATTTTAAGCCTTGATAGTCTTTGCGTGTATAAACAAATCAACATCGCTTCAGCAAAAACAGAGCAAAAAACCCTAGATGAGCTTGATTATTTTGGTATAAATTTATTAAATGTCGATGAGCATTTTAACATTGCTTTGTTTTTTGAAGAATACAAAAAAGCAAAAGCCTTTGCTCAAAAAAACAATCAAATACTTATCATCACAGGCGGAACTAGTTTTTATTTAAAAGCCTTAATGGATGGTTTGAGTGAAAATTTTAAAGAAAGCCAAAGCACACTAAGTAATGATGAAATTTATCATTTAATGATAAAAATTGATCCACAAGCAAAAATAGAAAAAAACGATACTTATCGTTTGAAAAAATGGCTTGGAATTTATGAGCAAACCAATAAAATTCCAAGTGAAGTTTTAAAAGAAACCAAACAAGAAGCTTTGATTAAAAAACTTGATATTTTTGAAATTTCTTGGCAAAAAGATCTTTTAGAAAAACGCATTATCAAGCGCACTAAAAATATGCTAAATGAGGGCTTAATAGATGAAGCTAAAATGTTATTTGATAATTATGATCATCATTTAAAAGCACTAAATTCCATAGGTTTAAAAGAATGCAAAGAGTTTTTAGATAAAAAAATAAATTTAAATGAGCTTGAAGAGCTCATCATCATCCATACAAGACAACTTGCCAAAAGACAAAGAACTTTTAATAAAAAATTCAATAAAGAAATTTTAGATTTTCAAAGTGCTTATGAGAATTTAAAAGCTTATATTTTAAAAAAATATCAAGGCTGAGTATTTAAGACATTTAATTTATCTTTACATAAATTTTGCCAATTACTCGTTACGTTAATATCTATACAATTTTGTAAGCTTTGTTTTTGATTTTGCACATCTTTTAAATCTTCATAAATATTACTTTGCACATAAAAAACTCTTGCGCGCTCATCATCTTTTAAAGGATTAGCAAGTAAGTCTTTAAACAAAGTTAAGGCTTGTTGGGCTTGATTGTTTTGTTTTAAAGCTTTGATATAGATAAATTCTAAATCAGGACTAAAAAGATTTACTCCCTTTAAATTTTGATAATCAATAGCCTTTGGGGCATAAGTTAAGATACTTGTTAGAAAATTATTTTTTTCGCAATAACGCAAAAACTCATAATATAATTCCACCATACGATAATTCATAGGAAATTGCTCTAATTTTTGCAAAGTTCTTATCATAGCATTATAATCTTGCAATCTAAGTTCAGCAAAAAATTTAATATAATTTGCTTCAAATTTTTCATTATCACTAATAATCGTTCTTGTGTTTAAAATATCATTAATTGTTTTTATAACAAAGCTATAACGCTTATCTTTAAGTGCTAAATCAGCACTTTGAAGCTTATAAAAAATAATATCATCATTTTCATTTTCAACTATGTATTTTTTAGCTTCTTCAATGCGCGTTGTGCGTTTAAAGCATTCAAGCATTTGCTTTTTATTTTGTATTTTACCCCCTACATTATAAGCTTTAAAATCATCATATATTTTCACAGCAGCTAAGCATTCATCATTTTTTAATTTTTGTTCTAAAACTAAAATAGCAGCTTGCTCTAAAAGATTTTTAACTTCCTTATTGGAGTATTTTTCAATATTTTTTTGATAACTTACAACTTTTTCATAATTTTTTTCTTGAAAATACAATTTTACATTATCAAACAATGCCTTACTAGAAATTTCTCCAGCATATTTTTTCATAATCTCTTCATATCTTTGGTGTAAAAAACTTGCATTAGCATCTTTTAAATATAAAAAGTTTTTATCTTGCGCTTCTTTGATTAAACTTGCATATTCACCCAAAGGAAAATCTTCTGCATAAAGATCTAAATATTTTTGCGCCTTGGTATGCTCATTTGCATTTAATAAAGCCAAAGCAAGGTCTTTTAATACTTTTTCATATTCTTTATCTACCTTAGTTAAATGCGTAAAAATATATTCATAAATTTTAGAACTTAGATCATAAACCCTATTATTAGCAAAAGCTTTAGCTAATAATAAAGAATTTTCCAAATCAATCATAAAAAATTCAGGATTTGATTCTAAAATTTTATTTGCTAATTCTTTGGCTTCTTTTATATTTTGAGTTTCTAAATAATTTTTTGATAAAAATAAAGCTGCTCTGCTAGCTAAATCTGCATTTGGAGTAGAATAATACACATCTTGATAAATATTATTTGCGGTATTTTTCTTACCTAAATGATATAAATAATCCGCATAATCAAGTAAAGCCATTATAGTGTATTTATCGCCTTTATGCTCAGTATTTAAAGTATCTATAATATATTCAACATTTGATCTTTGCGATAAACCCATATAAACTCTCATCATAATATACATCACTTCTGTATAATCTTTATCGTTAATATAAGTTCTTACCCATCTTTTAGCATCATCTAACATTTGCTCTAAAATTACTTGGTCTTTATCAACTTCATAAGTATATAGTTTATTTTGAGCTCTTAATTTATAAAGCTCAAATTCATTCATAAATACACTACCCTGATAACGCTTAATAGCGCTAGTTGCATCCCTTAAAACCTGATCATATTTTTTTGCTTCATATTCTTGTTTTATACTAAAATAAGCATTAAAATCTGCACTTTTTGAAGTTTCTATAGGATTAGAATTTAAATCTAATGCTCCAATATAAGGCATTAATGCATCATCAAAATAAATATCAAAATCAAGCCCATCGCTAGGTTTATAATACCTTAAATCTTTAGTAAAAATAAATACAAAATGCTTAGAAGCATCTTCACTTTGACTTTGAATTTCTTTAGCATTAAAAATATCTTGAGAATAATTAAACATCTTAGCTAAAATTTTAGGATAGATTTTGATTGTCAAAAAAGTTTGGTACTTTTCAAAATAAATCGTAAAATCATCAAATTCTTTATTTTGAAACTGCATATTGCTAACGCCTAAAACATTGCACTCAAAATGGGTTTTTTCAAATTCAAAAACACTTTTGCAAGTAAAATCCTTATCATCTTTTAAATGCAAAAGCGTAAAAGGGCGTTTATGTTCTTCCCCTTTATTAACAATAATTTCAAAAGAAAATGTATAAGTTATACTTAATAAAAATAAAAATAAAACCCTTATCATAAGCGTGATTATAGCAATATTATTTTACAAAAGCAAAAACACGCAAGAAACACTTCCAATCAAACACAAGCATAAAATAATCTTTTGTTTTACATCTAAGTTTGCACTTTCTATGATTTGAGCCTTTTTGAAAAAAACATAAATTAAAATTTTTAAATAAGCATAAAGCATAATCATAGAACTTAAAGCTATAGCAAATACAAGTACATAATAGCCTGAGTTTAAAATAGAAGCTAAAATTAAAATTTTACCCCAAAAAATCCCAAAAGGTGGAATACCTGCTATACATAAAATAAATATAGCTAGCGTTATAGACAATACTGGTCTTTGATCAAACAAGCCTGAAAAACTCTCAAATGAACTTTTTTGAAATAAACTCAATATCAAAAAAATTCCATAATTTGCAAAAGCAAAAGAAATCCAATACACAAATAAAGCAAAAATTGAAAGCAAATAAGAAGTCTCATCTCCTTGAGAACTCACACTCATACTAGAAACAATAACTGCTAATATAAAAGAAGAATGAGTAATAGAACTATATGCTAGCATTTTTTTCACATCTTTTTGGATTAAAGCTACTGTACCTACAACAAGCATAGAAAAAATCGCCAGCAATGCTACTATGTATTCAAATTTTACCCCACCACCCAAAGCAGAAAAAATTCTTAAAACTACTATTATCATAGCTATTTTTGGTACTATAGATATAAATGCAATAAAATTTGTATGCACCCCACAATACACATCTTTTAACCAAAAATGAAAAGGTGCAATAGAAAGTTTTACTCCAACAATAACTAAAAACATTACTCCAGCACAAAGCAAGATAGGATCTGAAATATATTCAGAATGCAATAAATTATCTAAATCCAAAGACTTAATTTTTAAATACACAAAAGCACAAGCAAAGACAAAAAACCCAGCGCCTACCGCAGCCAAAGTAAAATACTTTATACTAGAACTAATAGCATTATGAGTTCCTCTTAGTGCTATTAATGCATAAAGAGCTAAAGAAGAACCTTCTAATGCTAGGAAAATTACAATTAAATTAGTACTTGATATCATTAATATCAAAGAAGCGATCATAAATAAAAACAAAGAAAAAAACTCTGCCTTTTGTTCATCTTTATCCATTAATAAATAAAGCATTGAAAAAACTAAAATAACTATTTGAGCAAAAATTGCATAATTATCACTTACAAATAAACCAAAAAAAGCATGAGAATTATCTAAAACAAAGCCATTATAAAGCAATAAAAAACATAAGGTACTAAGCAAGGCTATAACACTTGCTCCTATATAAAAATTTCTAGAAAGTTTTTTAAATGCACCCAATAAAAGCAAAACAATAGCCCAAAAAAGCAATGACGACACAGGAAATAATAATACAAAATTCAATTTTTCTAAACTAAAGCCACTCATTAAAAACCTCTTATATCATCTATGATTTTTTGATTTTCTATTGCAATATTTCTTGTTTGCATAACTTCAAGAATGCTATTTACATTCAAAGCAATTTGATCGAGCATAGCACTTGGAGCTATCCCTAAATAAATTACCAAAGCACTTAAAATACTCAACACAAAAATTTCGCCTTTTTTTAATATTAATTTATCCATTTTTTCTTCACTAGTGGCAAAAAACATATTTCTATAAATATTTAGCATATAAATAGCCCCTAAAATAATCACACCACCTGCAAACAATGCATACCATAAATTCACGCTTGCTATGCCTTGTAAAATTAAAAACTCACCTACAAAAGAAATAGTCAAAGGTAATGAAATAGATGAAAATAATAACACTGCAAAGAAAAAACTAAACAATGGAGTTGTTTTAGCTAAATTTTTATAAAAGTCTAAATCAAAAGTATGATATCTTTTATAAAGCATATAAGCAGCCAAAAACAAACCACCTGTTACTATACCATGTGCAAACATGTAAAATACAGAACCACTTACCCCATTATAAGTAAAAGTCACAATACCCAAAATCACCACACCTAAATGCGAAATTGAGCTATAAGCGATTAGTTCTTTTAAATCCTTGGTTTTAAAAGCAATTAAAGCTGCATATAAAATTCCAACTATACATAAAATAACAAGTAAAGAATAATAATGATTTAAAGTATCAGGTGTTAAAGGCAAAATAAATCTTAAAAATCCAAAAGGAGCCATTTTAAAACTAACAAGCATTACAGATACTAAAGTCGGACTTTTTGCATAAAC
Source organism: Campylobacter sp. W0066.2 (assembly GCF_024723515.1). Taxonomy (NCBI): domain Bacteria; kingdom Pseudomonadati; phylum Campylobacterota; class Epsilonproteobacteria; order Campylobacterales; family Campylobacteraceae; genus Campylobacter; species Campylobacter sp. W0066.2. The sequence continues at coordinate 95,260 of NZ_JANQCV010000005.1, forward strand.
TTTTGGTGCCCAAGTATGGAAAGGAAACAAAGGGCTTTTAATTGCAAAAGCGATAAAAAATCCTATAAAGATTAAATTTTGCACACTTTCAGGTATGAAAAATTCACTCTTATACCAAGCAAGTAAATCAAAACTCCAATACCCAAAACTTTGATAATACAAAAATCCTACACAAATAATCGCTAAAAGCATGAGCATAGAACCGCAAAATGCATAAATGAAAAATTTAATCCCTGCCTTATAATTATCTGAATATCTGCCTATTAAATAAATAAGCGGTATAAGAGAAAACTCCCAAAATACATAAAATAATAAAGCATCTAATGAAGCAAAAAGTCCTATAATACAAAATTGCAATAAAAATATACTTACTACAACACTTTTATCTTGAATATCCAAACATATAAAAGATAAAAAAATCATAATAGAACAAAGCAACATTAAATAAAGCGCTATAACATCTACGCCAATATGAAAATTAACTATTAAAGAATTTAAACTAAACTCATAAGCTATACCACCATGATAATTAAACAACAAAAAAACATTAAAAACTAAAATCAAAAAGCTAACTAAAATAGCAAAAGACTTACTATCTTCTTTTTGCAAAAACAAAGCTATAAAAGCTGCAAAAAATGGAAATAACATTAATAAACTAAGCATTCTACACCGCCAACGCTAAACAAAATAAACATACAAAAGCCAACACTGTAATTCTTAAAACCAAAGAATAATCCTTACCTATGCTAAGAGTTCTAGCAAAAGTTTTAAGGAAAAATGCAACACTATCTACCAAAGTATCTAAAATTTCTTTATCAGCTTTTCTTAAAAATTCACAAAATAAAGCATATTTACTAATAATAAATTGATGATAAAACCTTGGTATATAGTATTCATTAAACAAAAGCTTATAAATGCTTGTTTTAGAAAGTGAAGGTTTAAACCAATTTTTCCAATAAGCTATAATAGCTAAAAGCACTCCAAGCACCGCAGCAGCACTTGCAAGCACCATAACTAAAGAATTTTGTCCATCAATAAAAGCTAAGTTTTGACTTACAAACTCCATAAAACTATGCTCAAAAAATCCTGCAATAATAGCAAGTAAAGCCAAAGGACTCATCGCAAGCAAAGCTATCTTACTAGCTTCATGAGGATGTTCTTCATGTCTTTTTGGAGTAAAAAATACAAGCATTAAAAGTCTAAAACTATAAAAAGCTGTCATAAAAGCTGCTATTAAAAGCACCAAGAAAATTCCATGATGATGACTTATAAAAGAAAATCCTAAAATTAAATCTTTAGAGAAAAATCCTGCAAAAGGATAAATTCCTGCCAAAGCCAAAGAACCTATAAGCATTAAAATAGCACTAAAACGCATACTTTTATAAAGCCCACCCATCTTGCTAATATCAAGCTTATCGTTCATTGCATGCATTACATTTCCTGCACCTAAGAATAATAAAGACTTAAAAAATGCATGGGTTGCTAGATGAAATAAAGCTATAGCATAAGCTCCAAGACCTGCTGCTACAAACATATATCCAAGTTGAGAAAGCGTTGAATAAGCAATAATTCTTTTTAAATCTTTAGCTACCATAGCCATTGAAGCAGCAAAAAGTGCCACAAAAGCTCCAAGTATAGCGATAAAATATCCTACTTCAGGAACTTGCAAATAAAGCTCTCCTGCGCGAATTACTAAATAAACACCCGCAGTAACCATAGTCGCAGCATGGATTAGTGCTGAAACCGGTGTAGGTCCTGCCATAGCATCAGCAAGCCAAGTATGAAAAGGAAATTGTGCTGATTTACCCATAGCACCCACAAAAAGTAAAAGCGCTATCAAAATCAAAATCATATCATTTTCATGCCCTAAAGATAAAAGGGTAAAAAACTCATCATATTTTAAAGAATTAAATTCTATATAAATTAAGAAAATTCCTAAAAGCAAAGCCAAATCTGCAATTCTATTCATAATAAATGCCTCATTAGCAGCAAAGGTATATTTTTCATTATGATACCAAAAACCTATCAAAAGCCATGAGCAAAGTCCAACACCTTCCCAACCTATGAAAAGTCCTAAGAAATTATCACTCATAATCAAAAACATCATAGAAAAAACAAAAAGCCCTAAATAGCTAAAATAGCGATTAAACCCTTCATCATGCTCCATATAAAATATACTATATAAATGCACAAAAGTAGCAACTATACTTACTACATTCATCATAATCAAAGTAATAGAGTCTATTTTAAAACCAAAACCAACATCTACTAAAGATATCCAAGTGCCAAGTTCAAAATTAAAATGTACTCCATTATTTAATAAAATAATTGAAGCAAATGCTGAAAAAGCTATAAATAAAGAAGCTAAATAACCTAAAATAATTTTCTTGGCACTAAAAGCAAAAATACCTAAAATAACAGCTGAAGCCAAAGGAGAAAAAAGTGCAATTAAAGCTAAATTTTGCATTTTATCTCTCCTTTTTCAGCTAAAGAGCTAAGCTCTAGTGTTCCTGTTTTTCTATACCATAAAACACAAAGCGCTATCCCAACAGCTACTTCACAAGCTGCAACTCCCATTACAAATAAAGCAAAAATTTGACCTTCTATGTCTTCATGAGAAGCTCCTGCTGTAACTAAAGCCAAATTAGCAGCATTTAATAAAATTTCACTTGAAATAAAAAGCATAATTAAATTTTGGCGTTTTATGATACCTATTAGACCAATGATAAACATCAAAATAGCCACAATGTAGTATTTTTCTAACATCATTGTTCGTCCTTTTTTATATTTTTTTGAGTAAGTGCTATAGCACAAATTAAAGCTATTAAAAGTAAAATTGCCATAAATTCAAAAGCAAGCATATATTTTGTAAATAGAGCAAAACCTATTTGCTGAGTTGAATCAAGACTATAAACCTCACTAGTTTCATTTAAACCAAAATTATAACCCATAATAATACTAATTAACAAAATAGCACTAAAAATCACAGCAAAAATAAATACTCTTTTACCTTTTAGACTTTCCTTTACTTTTATCGAAGCATCAAAAAACATCATAGCAAAACTATAAAGACCCAAAATAGCCCCACTATAAACGATAATTTGAATTGCTCCAATAAATTCAGCATTAAGTAGAAAATAAAATCCGCTTAAAAAAACCATAGCCGCAGCCAAAGAACTAATAGCATAAAGTACACTAGTGCTTAAAACACTAATTAAAAAAAATCCTAATACCAAAACACTTAACAAACAAAAAGCTATCGTTTCAAACATTTTCTTCCTTTGGAGCATCTTGCTGTCTTTGCAAATCTATCTCATAATAATTTGGAGTTTTCTTTACTAAATCATCAGCATCTTTTCTTAAACTACCACTTCCTTCAAATACTACTTGATTTTTAAGCTCATCAATAGGAGATAAAAAATCTTCCTTTTGACCAAAATAAGATCTTTGTTCTGCTGCATTTTCACACTCTTTACCATGTACAATGGCAAGTTCAGGACAAACATCAGCACAAAAGCCACAATAAATACAACGCCCTAAATTAATACTATAATTTTCAACCTTTTTGCGTCCATCTTCACTTAAACTCGTTTCCATTCTTATGCAATTGCTAATACAAATTTTTTCGCACAAGCCACAACCAATACAACATTCATTTTCACTTTCAATAAAACGCATCAAACGATGTACCGCACGGTAGCGATTATCTAAAGCAACTTTTTCCATAGGATATTTAATCGTTGCACTATTATTCTTTTTAAACATTTCTCTTAATACGACAAATAAACCTACAAAAAGTTCTGTATTTAAAGAACGCTTGATTACTTGTATGAATTTTTCATAAGCATTTTGAGGATTTTTACGCTCAAAATCTACTTTAAAATAACCTTTTTTCATTGTTTTTCCTATATCACAAGCACTAAAGCACTAATTAATAAATTTAAAACTGCTAAAGGAATTAAAATCAAATAACACATTCTCATTACTTGATCAGGACGCAGTTGCGGAAAAGCTCCTCTAGCCCAAAAATACCAAAAGAACACAAAAGACACTTTCAAAAGCATCATAATAGCCCCTGGTATAATCCAAAAATCATTAAATCCACCCAAAAATAAAAGCGATATCATAATCGCTCCGGTAATCATGGCTGTATATTCTCCGATAAAAAACATACCCCATCTAAGCCCGCTATATTCAGTGCCATAACCTGAAACAAGTTCAGTTTCGTTTTCACTTAAACAAAGTGGAGTTCTATTAGTTTCTATAAAAATAGCTATTACAAATAAAATAAAAGCCAAAGGTTGTTTAAAAATAAGCCAAGAAAGTATGCCTTCGCTTTGATAGTTATTAATATCTACCAAAGACAAAGAACCAACAAGCATTACAACACACACCAAAGAAAGTCCTGCAACACTCTCATAAGAGATAATAGAAACAAGCCCTCTTGCCCCACCTAACAGCGACCATTTATTGTTACTTGCTAAACCGCCCAAAAAAATCGCATAAAAGCTAACTCCACCCATACCTATGACAAATAGTAAGGCCACATTAATATCAGCGATAATAGGACGAATCACTCTACCAAATAAAGTAAATTCAGGAAAAATAGGAATAGCTGCAATTGCTACAAAAGCACAAATTGCTGCAATCAATGGAGCGATTAAAAACACCACTTTTTGAGCATAAGTTGGCACTATATCTTCTTTAGTAAAAAGCTTAATCATATCAGCAACCACTTGAAGTAAACCAAAAGGACCTACCATATCAGGTCCCAAACGACGATGAAATAAAGCCAAAGCCTTTCTTTCAAGATAAGTTGCCAAGCCTGCTAAAGTAGCAAAAATAGCTATAACAAGCACGCATTTGATAATTGTTTCTATAATAAAAAAAGTAATATCACTCATATTTTAGCTCCTGCTTTTTCAAGCCAAACTTTTGCATATCGAGTATTATTAAATAAAAATTTATAATCAATCTTACTATCATAATCCCCTAAATACGCGCCATTTTCTAAAGATTCATCACATTTTACACTTATAGCAATTTGAGTTTTTTCATTTTTTAAAATAACACTATCATCTTGATTTAAATCAAATTTTTGCATTAAATCAACTGATAAAAATAAAGCTCCAACCTCATTAAAAGCTCTATTGCTAAGCTTTGAAAACTGATGAATACGATTTGCATGATATAAGGTTAAATTTCCTTCATTTTGCTCTTTGACTTCTTGGGTGTTTAATGTTTTTTCAAACTCAAAATGAGAAAAATCAAGCTCATAGCCTCTATGATTTACCCCACCATTATCATAATGATTTTCTAACTCATCAAAATCAATTGCCCTAAAGCCTTTATTTTGTGGTAAAAATTTAGTATAGTTAATCGTAAATTCTTCATCAAAACCTAAAGCATTTGCTAAATCATTTAAAAAATAACCTTTAAATTCTAAAGCTGCATTTGTAGGAACTAATCTTTTGTCATAATTTACAAAACTACCTTCTTGTTGATTTAAACTAGAACTTGCAAGATCTCCTTCATAAGAAAAACTAAAATCACCTTTTTCATTATAACCTAGTGTTTTTCCCGCTTGAAAATCTTGACTTAAATCACAAATCAAACTCACACCTAAAGTATTAGTGCAAGTTGGATTTAAAAAGACTTTAAAATCGGTATATTTTTGTACCAAAGCACAAAGTTTTGCTAGCTTTGCACTTTGCTCATCATAGTAAAAATCACTTCCTATAATAAGTGTAAATTTTTGCTTTTTAGCTAATAAAGTTTCTAAAATATCCTCATCTATACCAAGATTTTTTGCATAATTTGATCTTTGCACCTCTATGCTTTTTTTAATTTTTTTAGGCACAAGTTTTTTAACTTCTTCTATAATAGTTTCACCATTTTCATTTTGCTTTTCTATCTTTTCAATAACTTCTTCATTAATAGTTTCTTCTATTTCTTTAGCGCCTTGATAATACGCATTTTCTAATGTATTTTTAAAATCTTGTGGAAGCTCTTTGGCAAATTTTTGCAAGATAAATAATAAAATACTTTCATTATCTTTAATATCATGATTAATCTGCAAGAAATTTTTAGAATATTTATCCACACCTTTATCTTTTATAGGGTGAAAATATAGCCCCGCACCTTTATTCATCACCAAAGCATTATTAACTTTATATCCTAGTGTTGGCGCATCATAGCGTAAAAATGAACCTACGATGATTAAAAAATCACTTTGAGCAATATCGTCTGTATTTGCATTATACATTGCATTTGCATTTTGATAAAAACAAGCTAGGAAATCTTGGAATTTTTTAGCTTCATGATTTATAAGATTAAGATTAAATTTTTTACTTAAATTTTGCAAGATTAAAGCTTCTTCGTTGGTAATAAAACTATTAAATAAAATATTTTTTATTTCATTATTTTTTATCATATTTACTAATTTTTCAAAGGCTTTTTCATCTTTACCTTGAACTTCATTTTGGGTATTAAAACCATATCTTGCAGCTTTATTTAGCGTAGCAAAGGCAAAGTCATTACTCACTCTATAAATTTTTTCTTTTTGATTATTAATACTAGTTTGTTTAATATCATAATACATCAACTCACAATCACTTGAATGAGGATTACTAGCTGGAATTTTCTTTAGCTCCCAGGCATTAGATGTATATTGAAAAGCCGAACCCACCAAAGCTCCCGTTGGGCACACACTTGTACATTCTCCACAAAAAGAACACTCAAGCATATCACCGCTACTTGGCGCAATTAAACTCTTTTGAAATTTAGTCCAAATCGCTAGCGCGTCTTTACTCATACTCTCTTTAAAACTTGCATCGGGCGCGTTTGCTCCTCTTGGAGTAGTTTTTAAAGCACTTTCACCTATTTTATCTTTACAAACTGTGATACATCTTTCACACACTATACATAAAGCTGGATCATAATTAATCTCGCCCCATTTTTTATGCTCTTTATGGGTATCTTTAATCCAATAATTTTGCACATTTACTCTTGCTTTGTGTGTAAAGTTTTGAAGCTCACATTCGCCAGATTTATCACATACTCCACATTGTAAAGGGTGGTTGATACAATATGCTTGCATGATAGCATTACGCTCATCCCATAAATTTGGCAAATCACTCTCTACTACCATACCTTCTTTAACTTTAGTATTACAAGAATAAACCTTTTTACCATCAGCTTCTACCATACACATACGACAAGCAAGTGTTGGAGAACAACCATTTAAATAACAAATTGCAGGAATGAAAATATCATTTTTTCTTGCGACATTTAAGATATACTCACCCTCATTTGCCTCACATTCTATGCCATTAATGATAACTTTCATTTTATAACCTTAACTTGAGCTTTTGAAAAAGCAAAATCAGTGCTTTCATAATTAAACAAAGCCACTGTGCCTTTTAAATCATGATTGATTTTTACTATAGTTGTAAATTCTTGAGTGTTTATTTTTAAGTTAATTTTATCCTCATCCTTAACCTTAGCAATCAAAGCAAAAGATGAAGAACAATGCAAAATTTTATCCCCTAAAGGTGCTTGCATGATGATAGTTCCATCAAAATTATCAAGTTCTAAAAGTTCACTAAAAGAATTTTGTATTGACAAATTTTCTTCATTTTCATTAGAGCAAATCAATAAAAGTCCAAATTTATGACAAAGTTTTTCTAAAAAATACTTAATATTTTCAAAGTCTTTATGTTGGTATAAATTTTCATCAAAAATAATACATTTTGCTTCTTTTAAAAACTCCAAAATCTCTAAAGCTTCTTCTTCACCAAAGCAAGATTCAGCACTTAAATAACCCTCATCAAGCTCGTTAAATTCAGTCTCCAAACCCATCTTACAAAGTAATGCAAGCACAAAAGGCACACTTGCAATCTCACATTTATAAAAGTTTGCTTTTAAATTTTTATCTTCTAAACAGGAAATATTATAATTTTTACTTTTGTTAAGCTTAGCACAAAGCGAAGGATTTTTTAAAGAAAGTAAATCCACAAAACACAAAGCATTTAAACCTTCTTGATATTTTGCTAATTTCATTGTCCTACCTTTTTAAAAACTATAGTCCAATCTACTTGATTAAATTTTAAAGAATTTAAAAGTTCACAATTTTGCTCTTTTATGAAAGCAAAACTTTTTTCTACATTAGAAAAATCTCCTATTTCAAACAAAACCACTAAAACTTCACCCATATAAGCATTTTGAACGATTTGCTCTAAATCTTTAAACAAATCTTGACTTTTTCTTAAATCCACGCGTCTCATCGGTCTATCTCACCTAAAACTATATTAATACTTCCTAAAATCGCCACCGCATCAGCCAAATATGACCCTACAAGCATTTCTTCTAAAAATGCACAATGAAAAAAGCTTGGGGTTCTAGCTCTTAATCTATATGGTCTACCACTACCATCTGAGTGGATAAAAAATCCAAGTTCGCCTTTTGGACTTTCAGTTGGCACATACACCTCGCCTTTTGGTGGTTTTAAGCCTTGGGTTACTAGGACAAAATGTTGCATAAGTGAATAATTTTGTGTCATGATTTGCTCTTTTGAAGCACTTACATACTCAGGATGATTGCATAAAATCTCAGGCGGAGTATCTTGATAGAGCTTAGCACATTGAATTAAAATTTTCAAACTTTCTCTAAATTCTTGCATATAAACCTTATATCTTGCATAAGAATCACCCATTTTAGCCACAGGCACGCCAAAATCTACCTCATCATAAAGTAAATAAGGCTCTTCTTTTCTAACATCATAAGCAATCCCGCTTCCTCTTAGCATAACCCCGCTACAACCCCAACTTAGCGCTTGTTCTTTACTTACCACTCCTACATTTTCAGTTCTTGCACGCCAAATTCTATTATCATCAAGCAAGGCTTCATAATCTTTTATATCATTTGGAAATTTATTGCAAAATGCTAAAAGTTCATCTAAAAAACCTTCAGGTAAATCAAGCATTACCCCGCCTATTCTCATAGATGAATGTGTAAGTCTTGCCCCACAATATTTTTCTATTAGATCAAGCACATATTCACGCTCTCTAAAGCAGTATAAAAATACTGTCATCGCACCAATATCAAGAGCATGTGTAGCAAGCCATAACAAATGCGAAGCAATGCGGTTTAACTCAAGTAAAATCATCCTTATCACACTTGCTCTGCGTGGAATTTCTAAACCACAAAGTTTTTCCACAGCAGCTACATAGGCATAATTATTTGCACTAGCTGCGATATAATCCATTCTATCAGTAGTTGGGATAAACTCTTGATAAATCATATTTTCAGCCATTTTTTCCATACCACGATGCATATAGCCTATACAAGGAGCAGCCTTGGTGATTTCTTCTCCATCAAGTTCTAAAATAAGGCGTAAATTTCCATGAGCACTTGGATGCTGGGGACCAAGATTTACTATCATAGTACCATCTTCACGCTCAAAGCTTATATTTTCATAATAAGGTTTTAATTTAGTAGAAATTTGCATTTTATCTTCTCTTATCTAAAATTTTTACTTGCGTTCTTTTGGCTTTTTTCACAAAAGGCACGCCACCTTCTTCTTGATATTCTTGTAGGTATTTATCTTCTCTTGGAGCTTCGCCTTTACCAACCTCATGATAAATTCTACTAAAGTTTAGCGTGTCTTTTTCATCTACAAAACCTGGGTCTCTATTTTCCTCACCTACAACCTCGCGGTATTCTTTTCCAAAAATTTTATCTATCTCATACCATTTAGCAAATTCATCACCATGCAAAGGATAGCTTTTTAAAAAAGGATGTCCATACCAATCATCAGGCATTAAAAGTCTTTTTAAATTCGGATGATTGATAATGAAAATTCCAAACATATCATATATTTCTCTCTCACACCAATTAGCACCCTTAAAAACACTCATAACACTTTGAAGTCTTTCTTTTAAACCAACGAAATTCTTTACCCTCACTCTTAAATTTTTCTCCATATTTAAAAGCTGATAATATACTTCAAAACCCTGTTTTTGAGCGACAAAATCAATCGCACTTGCGTCAGTAAAACAATTATAACCTAAATTTTTAAGCTTACTAAGAATAGCAACATTATCATCTTTGTTTATCTCAATCACCCAAAAATCAAGCTCTATAAAAGATTTTTTTAACTCAAATTCTTGACTTAAAATTTGATAATCACTCTCAAAAACACTGCCTTCTATGCTTAGTTTTTTAGTTATAGGTGCATGGTAAAATCTATCTTCATAATAATTTTTTAGCTGAGCATTTTTCTTATCGCTATATTTTCTCATCATATAAGCCTTTTTGGAGCTATTTTTCTGCTTGCTTTTTCTTTACGAATTCTTTTTTGCAAAATCATCAAAGCAAATTGAAAAGTTTCAGGGCGTGGGGCACAACCTGGCACATAAATATCAACAGGAATAATCCTATCTACCCCTTGAACAGTAGAATAAGTATTAAACATACCACCAGTATTTGCACAAGAACCCATAGAAATAACCCATTTAGGATCAGGCATTTGATCATAAAGTCTTCTTGTAAATTCAGCATGTTTTTTGCTTAAAGTACCCGCTATAATCATTACCTCAGATTGTCTTGGACTTGCTCTAAAAATCGTTCCAAATCTATCAAAATCATATCTTGCACCACCTGCTGCCATCATTTCAATAGCACAACAAGCAAGCCCATAAGATAGCGCCCATAAGGAATTACTCCTACCCCATTGCACTAACTTATCAACTGTAGTTAAAACAACTGGCGCATTGCTCATTTTTTGATACTCTGCCATGCGAATGCTCCTTTTTTATAAGCGTATAAAAAGCCTATTGCAAGCAATAAAATAAAAACAAACACTTCCACTAAGGCAAATAAAGATAAGCCGTATTTTGAAAGCTCTGCGGTTAAATCTTTAAAAATCACCGCCCAAGGAAATAAAAACACCACTTCAATATCAAGCAAAATAAAAATCAAAGCAAAAACAAAAAATTGAGAATTGATTTTGTTTGCTTGCTTAGAAGCCATAGGCCCGCATTCATAAATTCCAAGTCCGAGTTTTTTTCTATTGCAAGAGGCGAGTTTGGAGCCTATTTTAGAAGAAACATACACCAAAGTAAAAAATATAACACTTGCAATAACAAGCATTGCAAAGATGCCAAAGTATTGATGCTCTATAGTTGCGTGCGTCATAATAAACCTTTTATTCAAGCATAATTAAAATTTATTTTACTTTAACTTAGCTATATAAAAACTTATTATCAAAAAAATAAATTTTATGATATTTCAAAATGAAACAATTTTTATCTTTATTGCAAAAACACTTTTTTATGGCATATATCTTGTAAGATTTTTTCTTGATGAGAAATAAATATATAAGTAATATCATGCGTTTTTTGAAAAGCGTGTAAGTAGTTTAAAATTTTATAAGCAGTCACTACATCAAGCGCCGCTGTGATTTCATCTAAAATAAGCAATTTTGGCTTTAAAAGCAAAGCTCTAATCAAACCTAGTCTTTGACTTTGACCACCACTTAGCTTAGAGGGTTTTAAATTTAAAATATCTTTTTCAAGCTCAAAAACATCAAAAAGTTTAAAAAGCTCTTCAAAATCGGGCTTAAGTTTAAAATTTTCATATACATCAAGCAAAAGTCTTTTAGTGTTTTTGTAAGGATTTAAAGCTAGCTTTTGATCTTGAAAAACATATTGAATTTTTTGGCGTAATTTTCTTTGAGTATTAAAATCTAAATTTAATATATTTTCATTTTCAAACAAAACTTCTCCAGTATTTGCTCGTTCAAGCATACAAAGAATTTTAGCTAGAGTGCTTTTGCCACTACCACTTTCCCCACAAAGCAATAAATTCTCATTTTGATTTAAAGCAAAACTCACATCTTTAAAAACAAAAATTTCTTCTTCTTTTAAATACCAGTGTTTTTTAATTTTATAAGATTTACTTAAATTTTTAACTTCTAAAAACATTTTCATTCTCAAAATAATTTAACAATTCTTTAGCAAAAACACCTTTTGGATTGCTTAAAAACTCTTTCATAGGCATTTGATAAAGCAAAGTTTTATCTTCTATGATAGCCACCTCATCGCAAAGCTCTTTGGCTAAATTTATATCATGCGTGATGAAAATAAGATTTTTAAATTGTGCTTTTAACTCTTTTAAAATAGCGATAATTTTTTCTTCATTAGCCCTATCAAGAGAACTTGTAATCTCATCACACAATAAATACTTAGCCTCGCTTAGTAAAGCTAGAGCTATTTGAATGCGTCTTGCCATACCACCACTTAGCTGATATATAAAAGAATGCCACAAAAGATCATGATTTTTAAGCCCTAGACACTCAAAATAATAAAAGGCTTTTTCTTTAATCTCTTTTGTGCTTAAATTAGTATGAGTTTTTAAAACTATATTAAAATAACTCCCTATATCAACAAGAGGATAAAAGCTCCCATAAACATCTTGAAAAAGTAAATTTACCTTAGCTCTTAAGGCATTTAGTTCTTTTTCTTTTAAATTTAAAATATCTTTTTGATCTATCTGAAATTTTTGTGCATTGAGTTTATAGTGTTTATCAAAAAGCTTAATCATACTTTTTAAAAGCAAGCTTTTTCCTGCTCCACTTTTACCCATGATAGCCAAAGCTTTGCCATCTTCTAAATTAAGATTTACATCCTTTAGTAAGATTTTATCTTTAAAGCTAAGGTTAAGATTTGAAATTTCTATCATGCTTTAATCTCTTCTTGCAAGTCATTACCCAAAGCAAGCAAAGGCAAAATAAGCATAAGTATAAAAGCTACTGGAAAAACTATCATCCACCAAAACCCTAAAAACACAGCCTTACTTGCTTCATTTAGCATATTTCCTAAACTTGGAGTCCAAAGCTCTACACCCAAGCCAAAAAAACTCAAAGTAGCTTCACTTGTAATAGCATGAGCAATATTTAAAACAAAAAGTACAAAAAGCAAATTCCAACAAGCAGGCAAAAGCTCACTAAATAAAGCTTTCATCTTGCTAGAGCCCAAAATGATAGCATTTTGATAAAACTCAAGTTTTTGAAATTTATTCAGCTGGGTATCAAGCACCTTTGCCACAAAAGCAAAATGTCCCAAAGCGATAATAAAAATCATACTCCACAAAGATCCTGCCAAAAAGCTTTGAAAAAACATAATCACAAGCAAAGAAGGTAGTGCCAAAAGCATATCAAGCACTCTAGCAAAAAAAGCATAAGCAAAAAATCTTGTTAAAAATACATAAACACAAGCAAAAAGTACGCTAAAAAATGCTGCCATTACTCCTACAAACAAAGAAACACGCAAAGCATATAAAATACGCGTAAAAACATCTCTACCAAGTAAATCTGTACCAAAAATATGACTTAAATTTGGGGCTATTTTAGCCTTGCTTAAATCCACTAAATTAGGATCATAAGAACTTATTAAAGGCGCAAAAAGTGCTAAAACAAAACTTAGCAAAATCATCATCACGCAAAACTTACGCATTAGCAAACCTTGGATTAATCATCTTGCAAATTATTTCTACGATTAAATTTACAAGCACCACCACTAAAATGCTAAAAATTACCACAGCTAGCACCACAGGATAGTCTTTAAACAATATGCTTTTAATCACCAAATTTCCCATACCCTCATAAGAAAACACACTTTCTACTATATAAGTTCCCATTAAAAAACTCACAAAAGAAGCACCAAAATACGCAAGTATAGAACCAAAAGCATCTTTTAACACAAAGTGCAAATAAATTCTTGTTTTACTAAGCCCTCTTGCAAAAGCACTTTCTATAAAACTTTGATTTAAACTATCAATCAAACTTGTCCTTATAAAACGCACAAAAACAGCTAAATGCGAAAGTACTAAAGCACATACTGGTAAAAACAAATGCCATAAACGATTAAACACATCATCTTCAAAGCCAATATTTGCAATAGCCGAACTTGGAAAAAGTTTAAAAAATACAGCAAAAACCAAAATAAGCATTAGTGATAAAGAAAAAGCAGGCAATGCAAAAAAACTCATCGTTAAAAAAGTGATAAATTTATCCAAAAAACTATCTTTATAAAGAACACAAAAAAGTGCCAAAACCAAAGATAACACAAAAAGTATAAAAAAAGCCGAACTCCCTAGTATGATGGTATAGGGAAGTTTTTCTTTTAAAATTTCACTAACCTTTTCTCCGCTAATTAAAGAGTAGGAAAAGTCACCTTTCATGGCATTAAAAAGCCAATTTTCATACTGCTCTAATAAAGGTTTATCTAAATTTAAATTACGCTCGATTTGCTCTTTTATTTTAAGGCTAGTTCCTTGAGGCACACTAGCAAAGACCACGCTTCCTTTAGCATGATAAATCATCACAAAGCATAAAAAACTTGCAAAAATCATCAAAAAAAACGCCCATAAAAGGCGTTTAAAAATGAGTTTTAACACTAATTTTTGCTCCACTCATAAGCATTCCAAGTAAAACCTACCCCATGATGACCTAAAATGTGAGGTTTTATACCTTGGATATTTTTAGCAAAAACTAAAGGATAATCAATATAAGCTATAAATAAAAACGCAGGATCATCTTGTAATGCATCGATAAATTCTTTATAGTGTTTTTTTCTTTCATTTACATCAAGTGAATTTCTAGCCTTTGTTAAAGCCTCATCAACTTTAGCATTTTGATAATGACCAAAATTCCATCCACTAGAGTTTAAAACACTATCTTGAGAGCTTTCAAAAACTCTAAAGGTGTGAAAATCAGGATCATAAGGGCTACCCCAACCCACTAAAAAGCTGTCAATCTTAGTATAATCAAAACTTCCACTTGGTTTAGCTACCACTTTTGCTTTTATGCCGAGCTTTAAAAACTCACTTTGCAAGATATTTACCAAAGCCACTCTTAGCGGATCTTCACTCATAGCATACATTTCAAAGCTAAATTCTTTGCCATTTTTTTCTAAAATGCCATTTTTATTTTTCACAAAGCCTGCTTTTGCTAAAAGCCCATTTGCTTTTTTTACATCATAAGCATAACTTGCAAATTCTTTAGGATTTGCCCATGATTTTTCTAAAGGATGATTTGCCACCTTTCCAAAAGAATGCAAAAGTGAATTTATAATAGCTTGTTTATCAATAGCATAATTTAGTGCTAAACGCACATTTTGATCTTTTAAAAACTCATGATTAAGATTAAACATCAAAGCACGGTAATCAGCCGAAGGTTCTATAAGCATTTTAAAGTTTTTATCATTTTCAAAATTTGAAGCTAGAGCAAAATCAACCAAAGCCACATCAATAGATCCATTTTTAAGCTCGATTGCACTAATGCTTGGATCTTTAATGTGTTTTAGTATGAGTTTTGGTGTTTTTACCTTAGCTAAATGATAATTTTCATTTGCTTCTAAGATCATGTATTGACCTTGTTTCCATTGCTTTAGCTTATATGGTCCTGTTCCTATAGGCATTTGATTAAATTTAGTGGTATTTAAATTTTCTTTTTCAAGCAAATGTTTTGGTAAAATTCCTACACTCAAAGCGTCTAAAAATGCAGGAAAAGGCTTTGAAAGTGTGATAGACAGGTGATAATCATCGATGATTTTTACTTCCTTAACTGCGTCAAAATTTACCTTTGAAGGCGAGTTTAATTTCTCGTCCTTTAAAGCATTTATACTAAATTCCACATCTTTAGCGCTAAATTTAGTCCCATCATGCCACAATACATCATCTCTTAAAGCAAATTCATAAACAAGCCCATCCTTGCTAACTTTCCAAGAACTAGCAAGATCAGGCGCTAGATTCATATTCTCATCAAAGCGTGTAAGCCCTGAAAACACAAGAGCAATTGCCACATCATGATCTTCACTAAAAAGCGGATTTACACGCTCTGGTTCATTTTCCACTGCGATGATGATAGTATCTTTTGGCGTAGTAGCAAAAAGATTTAAAGCACAAAAAAGCATGATAAAAAATCTCAACATAAAAGACCTTTCTTATAAAATAAAGTGAAATTATAACGCTTTTTAATCATAAGCTTTGGTAAAAATTTCATTTTTATCATCAAATAAAAGTTGCAAATACCTCTCATACTGCTTCAGTATATCTACGATGATTTCTTGTTCGTTTAAATACTCTATATTATAACCATTACGCGAATCAGCAAAGAAAGTTTGTGGCTCAAAAATAAATTCTTTAGAATAAGTTGGCATAAATTTATCATCGATTATGCTTTGGCTTGCTTGTTTTTTTACCACTTGTACTCCATAGATAAAATCTTTTGCAAATTCTTTTTTTATAATCAAACTTATACTTGATTTTTCTTGAACAATTTGTGTTTTTAAGCCGTAATTTTTTAGACTTTGACTGAGTGATTCCATAGCATTTTTAACTTTGGTATTTAAGAAATTTTGTATGTCTTGTTCTTTGCTTTGTTTTAAAATTCTAGCTAGTCTTTCTTGCCAAAATTCCCCTGAAAAATACACACTGCTTTGACTAAGTTTAGTTAAAGAGTAATTTACATCTACGATTAAACCTTTAAGCAGTGAAAAACACATCAAACAAAGCAAAAAGGCAAAAGGCAAAGCCACTATCATAGTGATACTTAAAATCGCTCCCAAACCACCTGAATACAGCAAAGAAGTAGCCAAAAGCGCAAGCACAAAACCCCAAAGGATATTTTGCCATTTGTATGGCTCATGAGCGCCACCACTACTTAAAGAATTTAACACAAATATCCCACTATCTGCTGAAGTGATAAAAAACAAAGCTAAAACCAAAAACGCAAGCAAAGAACTAAAATAAGAAAAAGAAAAATTTTGTAAAAAATAAAAAAGTAAGCTTTCGGGTGCTGAAGTAAAAGGGCTTAAAATATCATTGAAATTTAAAGCACTATTACCAAAAATGCTAAACCAAAGTATATTAAAACTAGTAGGCACTACAAGCACGCCAAAGATAAATTCCCTTATCGTTCTACCACGAGAAATTTTAGCGATGAAAAAGCCCACAAAAGGCGCCCAACTAAGCCACCAAGCCCAATAATAAATAGTCCAGTTATTAAACCACTCTATATACTCTTTTTCATAATAATAAGTCTTAAAGCTCAAAGAAATTAAATTTTGCAAATAATTGCCAATATTAGAGCTAAATTGTGAAAGAATTTGAATGGTGTTGGTTGAAAAAAGCACAAAGAGCATTAAACACACTGCAAAAACCAAATTTGCCTCGCTTAAAATTTTTAAGCCCTTTGTCAAACCACTAATCGATGAAAGCGTAGCTAAAGAAATGATGATGACTATAATCACGCTTTGTTCTAAAAAGCTTTGTTCGTTTAAAATGCCTAAATTTAAAAAGCCAGCATTAAGCTGAGAAGCACTATAACCAAGCGTAGTGCTAATACCAAAAACCGTGACAATTAAAGCTAGCATATCGACTAAATTTCCCCAAAAACCATAAATTTTTTCTTTAAGCAAAGGGTAAAAAGCACTACGCAAGCTAAGAGGCATTTTATACCTAAAACCAAAATACGCCATAGCCAAAGCACACACCCCATAAATAGCCCATGGGTGAATTCCCCAGTGAAAGATAGTATGTAGCATAGCTTCTTCATCGCTTGTTTGCAAGGCTTTTTTATGTATAAGAGGTTCAGCCACACCAAAATACATAAGCCCCACGCCCATACCCGTAGCAAAAAGCATAGCAAGCCATGAAGTGAATTTAAAATGAGGTTTTTCATCATCATCGCCGAGCTTGATATCGCCAAATTTTGAAAGAGCAAGTGCTAGCATAAAACACACAAAAAAACTTACACTTAGTATATAAAACCATGAAAAATTTGCAAAAATTCCGCTTTTGATATGATTGATAAAATCATTTGTAAGCTTAGGTAAGAAAATACAACTAAGACTTAAGATGATTATGATACTAATGCTTGGGATAAAAACTGATTTTTTAAAACTTGTCTTTAGCATGGTACTCCTTTTTTGGATAATTTTCATTATACCATAAGCTAAAAACGAGCAAAATTTGAAAAGCAAAAAAACAAAAAAAGGCTTTTTAATAAGCCTTTTAATTTAGCTTGGCACTATGGAGTTTTTTCTAATTGTCTTTACAAAAGAATACACAACAAAGCCAAAAACAATTGTATAAATTCCACCAAGCACACTAAGTGGATCTAACATAACTCTTTTATCTGTAAAAATCCCCATAGCAGGAATAAGAATTTTCGGTGAAGTTACCATAATAAAGAAAGTTATCACATAAGATATAGTTATAAAAAATTCTCTTATATATTTTGCACACAAGACAAAACCAACTAAAATCAAATAGACAAAAAGTATTATAAAATTTACAAACATTATAAACGAGTAATTATTTTCTATGAAAGGTTTTATATGCAAATTATAAAAGTCTAATGAAAAATACAAATGCTCTAAAATAAGCTTATAATCAAGATAACGATTAAAACCTATAATTATCGCTAAATTTAGCACACCAAAAATTCCTATCACTAAAATAAGCGAATTTAAACTCTGCAAAATATCAGTATGATGATCACAAAGTTTGCGATAAAAGAAAAGTTGCCATTTGTCTATCCATTCTTTAGAAAATTTCTTGGGCTTTTTCTCTTCTAGTTCTATCTCTTTACAATAAAGCTCGTATTTATGAAACTTTGAAGCTTCTAAAAGATTGTTATCTTTTATCAATGCATTTTTAAAAACTCTAAAAGAATCTCTAAAATCATTTGCAAATTTATCTAAAGATTTTTGATATTGTTCATTTTTATCTTTATTAAAATTTTCTTCTTCTTTTTTTATTTGTATCTTTAAACCATTAAATGTAAAGTTTAAATTTGCATTTACAGCATTTAAATTTTCTTTGAAAATCACTTGAGAAAAATTCGGGCCTTTATCAAAAGTTACTCCATAAAAACAAGTCGTTTTTTCAAATCTACATTCATGAAAGTCGACATAATCTTTAAAATGGGAATTATTGAAATAGATACTGTTAAAAAAATTAGAATTATGAAAAACAACTCTTTTTTTAAAAATACAATTTTTAAATAAAGTATCCTGTTCATTGTTATAATATTTATTTTCAGGCAAAGATGTTCCAGATATAAAGCGTTTAAAATTTATTTCATCTTCAAAAATACAATTAGAAAAATCCATGCCATTAAGAAAACAAACCGTATTGTCATTATCAATTATATGTAAAGAAACTTTAGATTTAAACTCACAATTAGAAAAATACACTCTCTCATAGCAACTAAAATTTATATAAACTTCTTTTTTAAAAATACTTTTATAATCTTTTCCCTCATAGCCGTAATCATTTTCTAAATCTTCAAGTTCGTTTTTAGGGATTGATTTAACATCTCCTACCATTCCATAAGAAAAAAAACAAGGAGCTATAAAAGCTTTGATTTCATTCAGATCTTTCAAGTTATCTGATGTATTTTGCTCCATCTGTCTTGTAATTTTTGATTTTTCTATAAAAGTATTTAATATTAATCCAAAATTAAAATGATAGATAATATTATTTTCATCTTCTATTTTTTCTATAATTTTTACACCATTAAAATTGTTTTTATTATTTTCTTCTAAAATATTATAAATAATATATGGATTTAATGGTTTAGCCAATTTTCCAACATCCAGTTTATTGCCTGAGGATACTATTTGCCTCTTATTGATTTGCATAAATCTAACTAAATCTAGAGAAATAGTTAATTTCTCATTATCCAAACCTTTTATAAAGATACCACTATTTGGTATTTCTAAATCAATATTATATATATCCCTTATCATCGTTTTCCTTCAATGATTTTTATTTCTTCTTCGTTTAGGTTGTAAAGTTTATAAACGATAGAGTTTATTTTATCTTCTTGGGTTTTGGTGTTTGCTTTTTTGTCTTGAACTTTAACTTTTAAAATCTCATCGACTAAACTTATAAGCTCGTTTGCTAGTTTTTCATTTTTAGAATTTATTTTTGGTATAGGAAATTTTTCTACATATTGATTTGATAATAGAAAACCTTTATCTGAATACAAATGTCCGATATTTTTAAAATAATAAAATATCAAACTAGAATTTAAAAATCCCAAAAGATATTTAAGTTCATTTTTAGAATTTCCTACCATAAAAGCCATAGAATCCAATAAAACACACTCGTTTTCTAAAATAAAACTCGGTTCTTGGGTTACTCTTTGCCAGCCTATCTTTTCTTTTTCAAATTCTTCCAAATAAGCACAATTTCTAAGGTTATAAGGTGTTTTTCCTTTGTCAGTTCTTTTTTCTAAAGTTTTATAATACGGCTTTAAATGCTGTTTTAAGCTAGGGTATTCATCTATGTTTATCGCTTCTACCTTTTCTCCGCTTTTGCTTTTATAGCCATTGTGAGTGTTGATCACCCAAAGTCCCGCCCACTCATAACTATATCTTTTTATATCTCTACCGCGTAGCATTTTGCGTATGAGTTTAGTAGTGCGTTCTTTTTCGGCTTCATCTTTGCATTTAGCTAGAATTTCATCTCTTTTTTCAGTAGTGATGATAAAGGCTTCATTAAGCCCTGTTAAAATTCCACGATATATATTAAGCCCATACCAGTCTTTAAGCGGGGTGCCGTGCTTTTCTATCTTTGCTTTTAGTGCGTTTGTGCTTTCATCATTGAAAGTAAAGCTTTCTTTGCTTAAAGAATTTTGTGCGATTTTGTTAAAATTTAAAATGCTTTCTATGTTAAAGTCGTTTTCTTTTAAAAGCTCGGTGTTTGGAGCTAGGTACTTAAAGCTATTATCTTTAGTTTTTGCTTTTTCAAAGCTTAGTATGGAAGTATCTACCGTAGCACTATCAAAGACTTTTATGCCATTTAGATCGATGTATTCTAAAAGCGTAGTATTTTTGAGTAAAAACTCTCTTAAAGCTTCTCCATAACCTGCTCTTGTGTATTTGTTTGAAGTGATGAAAGATAAAACACCATTTTGCTTTAGCACATTAAACCCAAGCTCATAAAAGTAGGTATAAATGTCGCTTGTGCCTTTATACACTTTATAGTTTTTAGCTAAATTTGGCTTTAGTTCTTTGATATCTTCTTGTCTGATGTAAGGTGGGTTACCGATGATGAGATCAAACCCTTGAAAATTCCCGCCCTCATCAAGCACTTCGCTAAATTCAAAACGCCATTCAAAAGGATTTGCACTTTCTAAGTCAAATATACTCTCATAAAGCTTTTTAAGCTTTTTAAATTCTTTCTTAGCAGCACTTTCATCAAAGTCAAATTCAAACATATTTTTAGAGAAAAATGCTCTAAAATTCTCATCTTTTTCATCTTGTGCTAAAAAATCGCCGTATTTTTTAGAGTATTCATTAGCACCGTTGGTAAGTTGCTTGATCTCTTTGGCAAATTTGTCTTTTAAGCAGAAATTTTTAAAAGATTCTTTGAGGTTTTTGATCTCTTTTGCGATGAGAGATTTATCGGTGTAAAAGCCTTCTTTGTAGTCTTTGACTATGCGTTTGTATTTATCCATGCGTTCTTTGATGTTTGGGTAGTGAGAAAGGCTTTTGTGAATTTCAAAATAACTTATAAGCGAATTCCCGCATTTTATGTTGATATCGATGTTTGGTAGGGTTTTAAGATCATGATAGTTTGTATCATCAAAGCTTTCATAAAAGCTGTGTTTTAAAAGCTCTATCCAAAGTCTTAGTTTAGTGATCTCACATGAGTTTGGATTGATATCTACTCCAAAAAGATTGTTTTCTATGATGTCTTTTTTACGCTCGAAAAGTTCTTTTTGACAAAGGTGGGTTTTGTCTTTGTCAAAATCAGGGCGTTTATACTCTAAAAACTGACCTTTGTGATTTTGCACTAAAATTTCATCATTTTGCACGCTTAGGTAAAAGTCCTCTTCAAACAAGCCAAGCTCATAATGCACCATAAGCATGGCGTTTAAAGCTGAAACTAAAAAATGCCCACTTCCCACCGCAGGATCGCAAATGCGTATGGAATTTAGCAAGGCTAGTTTTTGCTCTTGAGAGATTTTTTCTTGACGCAACTGGGTTCTTAGCTCGCTTAGCTTGGTGGCATTTAGCTTAAAAGTATGGTTAAACTTATCAAACACGACTTTTTCTATGCTTGCTTTACACATATATGAAGTAATAAAGCTTGGGGTATAAAAACTACCTTCTTTGTAGCCATTTAGCTTTTCAAAGACATTTCCCAAAACGCTTGAGTTGATGAGTTCTTTTTGCTTTATGAGTTCTTCGCTTTGCTCATCTGCTCCAAAATCAAAGCTGTCTAAAAACTCAAACAAATACTCAAGCAAACCTACTTTGCCTTTTTTGCTTTTGCCTTTGTCATCTTTTAACTGCGTGTGTGGGTGATACTCTAGCAAAGCATCATTTTCCAAAGTAGCGATTTCTAGTGTGGTTTTTTCGATGGCTTGTTTTTCAAAAAGCGATGAATTTAAATAAGGCAAATAGCTAAATTTACTCTGCGCTCTTGTGTGCTTTTCTTTAGCTAAGATATCAAAGAAAAGGTGTGAAAGGGTGGTGAAATTTGGAATTTTTTCATAGTTTAGAAATTTAAGGGTTTTATCATTGTTAAATCTAACTAAATTAGACTCGATAAGCTTTAAAAATAAAATACGATTTAACCAAAGTATGATGAATTTTAACACCTCTTCAAAGTCATGCTTTGGAAGCTTGCTCGCTATGAGATGATAAAGTGTACCTTGAGCTTGTTTACTTTGCTCACTTTGTGTGATGATGAATTTAGAAAGCTGTTTGCTCTCGCTTAAACCTAAGATGTATAAAAGCTCTTTATAGAATGCGTTGTTTAGTGAGTTTGCGTCATTTGGGCTAAATTCATTTAGCAAAAAGTCTCTATGAAAGGTTTTAAAAATGCTTGCTAGATTTTTGAAATTTGACTTTTGCTTGTCTTTTAAAAAGGCCAAATCGATGAAAAAGCCTTTTAAACTTTCTTTGGAATTTTCTATGAGTTTGCTTGCTTCTTTGTAAAATTCATCGGTGTTGCCTTTAAAAAGTGAGTTTGGACTTTGAAATTCTTCAAAAAGCTTTTTAAAGCTTGTATTTTTATAAAAAAGCTCTTCAAATTCACTAGCTTTGAAAATGTAGAATTTATAAAAGTCTGTAATGATGATAAATTTCAAACTAAAGCTATGTTCTCTATTTCTAAAATAATACAAAATGGCTTCATGCAAGGCTTTGGAATTTGGCTTTATGTGGGTGATGAATTCTTTTGAGTTGGGCTTTTTAGCTTCGATGAGAACTTCTAAATCCTTGCTAAGCTCATCTTTAGCGATGGCTAAATCGATCTCACTCTTGCCTTTTTGTTTGGTTTTGATGTGGGTTTTAAAATTTAGCGTGGTTAAAAATGGACTAAGTGCATTGGCAACTAGGTAGTCTTCGTTTTCGCTTTGTGAGCTTTCAAGCCTTTCTATATACCGCGTTAAAGCCTTGCTAAAAGTGTCAAATTCATTTTGCATGATTTGCTTTTTACGGTAGTAGGGGTTGAAAAAATCTTTTTCATTTAGCAAAGTAAAGTGCATTTTTAACCTTTATAAAAAATATTTTGTATTTTACTAAAATTTACTTTAAAGGTTTAAGAAAGAACTAGTTTAATTATCATAATTTATACTATTTTAAAACTACAATCATACATATCCTAACTTAACCAGTCCCAACATATCTATACCATTAAGAATT
>NZ_JANQCV010000006.1:0-116229 GCF_024723515.1 Campylobacter sp. W0066.2
CAACCCAAGAGAACTTAAAAATAGCTAATGATAGTGCAGCTATATCTGATAATGTTAATAAAATAGCTAATGATATCTTAGAGGATGCTAGAAAGAAGAAGTTTTAAATAATTGACTAAACCCTCAATTGGGTTTAGTTTAATTAATATAAGATTTTAAACAAACCCCATCAACGCTTAACTCGTAAGCTTTTTTTAGATTGTTTTTAAAAGTATCAAGCAAAAATAAAATTTTAGAATCAAACATATAAAACTCAGCCATTTTTGAAGCGATTTTTGCTAATCTCTCATCTTCTATTAAAATATATTTAGCACCTAATGCATTTGAAAGTAAAATTTCTTCTTCATTCTTAGCATATATAGCAAAATCTATTTTTTCCTTTTTTGCACTTTTTATATTTTGCTCATTATAATCAAAACAATTTACATTTGCTTTAATAAAAATATTTTCATAATGACTAAATTTTTGCATATTTATCAAAGGATGTCCAAAAATTAACATAGCTTTTCCTTTACTTTTAAAAGACAATAATTTCTAAAACCGCGGTTGAAAATTTTATAATCTTTCAATCCTTGTAGCTCATCATAAACCTCACTGCCTTTATAAAGCAAAAATGAAGTTTTTTCATCATAAAAACCATTTGAAATTTCAATCAAAGGTTTTATATCCATCAAAGCCCTTGATGTGATTAAATCTACTTTAAAAGGCGGATGATTTTGTAATTTTTCTTTTATAATATTCACATTTATCAAATTAAGCTCAGTTTTAATCACTCTTAAAAAAGAAGCTTTTTTAGCACTAGGCTCAAACAGAAAAAAATTACTATTTTCCAAAATATATGCTAAAAATATCGCAGGAAAACCAGCCCCACTTCCAATATCGATAATCTTTTTTTTATCAGTCAAATCACAATAGTCTAAAATTTTTATACTATCGACAATATTATCATCTATATTTTCAAGATGAGTTAGATTATGCACAGCATTAAATCTTTCTAATAACTCTTTATAGAGCGTGATTTTTTGGTAAAAATCATCTTTTTTAGCAAAATTTTGTATAAAATTTAATTGTTCTTCATAAATTTTCAATTTAAATGCCCCATTTGCGTATGTTTAATTTCCAAATAATCTTTATTAAAACGATTTGCTTCAATCAAAATAGGAATTCTTAAATTTACTTTTCCTTTTAAAGAGCTAAGTTTTTCAGGATTATTAGTTAAAAGATTAATCTTAGAAATCTTATAATATTTAAGTATAAAATCTACTATTTCATAACTACGCTCATCTGCTTTAAAACCTAATTGATGATTTGCCTCTATGGTATTAAAACCCTTATCTTGCAAAGCATAAGCGTTAATTTTATTAAAAAGTCCTATACCTCTTCCTTCCTGTCTTAAATAAATCACCATACCACCATGCTCTTGGATATATTTTAATGAAAAGTCAAGTTGCTCTCCACAATCACACTTTAAACTTCCCAAAACATCACCCGTTAAACATTCTGAATGGATTCTAATATTAACTTCTTTATCTAATTTTCCTTTAAAAATGCAAAGGTGTTCTTTATCGTTTTCTTTAAAACTTTGTATATTAAATTCTCCAAAACGAGTAGGAAGTTTTGCTATTTCAGAAATTTGAATAGTCATTATTTTAATTTACCTTTTTATAAAAAATATGCTAGAATTTAAGCAATTTTAACAAACAAAAAGGAAATTTATGTTTAAACGCTTTAGAAGATTAAGACTTAATGAAAACATTAGAAGCCTAGTAAAAGAAAATACCTTAAATTTGGATGATTTAATCTACCCACTTTTTGTTGTAAATGGCACTAATATTAAAAATGAAATTACATCTATGCCAGGTGTGTTTCAAATGAGCTTGGATGAAATTTTAAAAGAATGCGAAGAACTAATTAGTCTTGGTATTAAAGCGATTGTTTTATTTGGAGTGTTGGAAAGTTCTAAAAAAGATAGCTGTGGTAGTGATGCATTAAGCGATGATGGTTTGATTGCTACAAGTCTAAGAGCTATTAAGGCAAATTTTCCTAATTTAGTAGTGATTACTGATCTTTGTTTTTGTGAGTATACTGATCATGGTCATTGTGGCATTATTGATCCAAAAAGTAAAAGCGTGGATAATGATTTAACTTTAGAAATTTCAGCTAAACAAGCTCTAATTCATGCCAAAAACGGTGCTGATATGATAGCACCAAGCGGTATGATGGATGGTATTATTAAAACTTTAAGAAAAACCTTAGATAAAAATGGTTTTGAAAATTTACCTATTATGGCTTATTCTACTAAATTTGCTTCAGCTTATTATGGACCTTTTAGAGATGTGGCTGATTCCGCACCAAGTTATGGAGATAGAAAAACCTATCAAATGGATTTTGCTAATGGTAAAGAAGCCTTGTGTGAAAGCTTAGAAGATGAAAAACAAGGTGCTGATATTTTGATGGTTAAACCAGCGCTTGCGTATTTAGATGTAGTTAAAGATATAGCAAATCATTCCAAACTTCCACTTTGCGTATATAATGTAAGTGGAGAATACGCTTTATTAAAAGCAGGTCAAAAAGCAGGTGTGATTGACTATGAAAAAATAGTGCTTGAAACTATGCTTGCTTTCAAAAGAGCAGGAGCTAAGCTTATTATAACTTATCATGCAAAAGAAATTGCAAAATTATTAAACAAGGAGTAAGATTGAATAGTCTAAGTAAAAAAAGTTCCCAAGATATCATTAATGAATTATCAAATCATTTGGGTATAGAAAAACACAATCAAACCGTATTTCATCTAACTCATATAAACGAAAAAGAAAAAAAACTAAGCTTAAAAAATGGCCATGAATTAGCACCTGAACCATGGTTTATAGTAGATGAAAATGGCGAAGTTAAAACTATGTTTTCAGTAAAAACCCTAATTGAGTTTTTACAAAATGCCAAAGAGGTGCAAAAAAATAATTTTGAACTAAAATTAGAAAAGGCTATTTATCAACAAATTCCTATTGATTTTAATGATGTTTGGACAGTTGCTATGGATGAAATCAAACATCAAGTTGCCAAAGGCGTAAAAGAAGTAAATATTGATTTAGATCAACTAATTAGCAGTATTCATGCTAAACATCCTAATTTGTTTATTAATATGAAAGAAATGATGCAAAAGGTAAAACCAAATGAAAGATTATAAAAGCTTTGTTAAATACTCCAAAGCAGGCCCAAGATATACATCTTATCCTACTGCAGTGGAATTTAATACTCAGTTTAAATATGAAGATTATATACAAATTTTAAAAGATCAAAAAGCACAATTGTCTTTGTATTTTCATTTACCTTTTTGCAGAAGTGCTTGTTATTTTTGTGGTTGTAATGTAATATATACTGCTAAAGAAGAAAGCAAAGAAAAATACTTAAACTATCTTTTTAAAGAACTTGATCTTTTAGCAAATATCATCAACACCCAAAGAGAAGTAGCTCAAATGCATTTTGGTGGTGGTACACCTACATTCTTTTGCGCTAAACAATTACAAAGTTTGATTTTAAAAATTAAAAGCATTTTTCCAAATTTTACCCAAGATAGTGAAGTAAGCTGTGAGATTGATCCTAGATTTTTAAATGAAGAACAAACTGATGTTTTGATCCAAAATGGTTTTAATCGTATTAGTTTTGGCGTGCAAGATTTTGATGAAAAAGTTCAAAAGGAAATTCATAGAATTCAACCTTTTGAATTAACCAAAAATGCAGTAGATATGGTAAGAAAAAAGGGAATTAACTCAGTAAATATGGACTTAATCTATGGTCTTCCTTATCAAAGCCTAGAAAGTTTTAAGCAAACTTTAGAAAAAGCATTACTAATCAATCCTGATCGTTTTGCTATTTTTAACTATGCACATGTGCCTTGGCTTAAAAAAAATATGAGAAAATTCGATGAAAGCACATTACCAAGCCCTGATGTAAAACTTCAGATTTTAGAATACTGTGAAAAATTTTTAACTCAAAATGGTTATAAAATGATAGGAATGGATCATTTTGCAAAACCACAAGATGAACTTTTTAAAGCTTTAGAAAATGGTAGCTTGCATAGAAATTTCCAAGGCTATACTACAAAAGGTGGAACTGATTTAATTGGCATTGGCTTAACAAGTATAGGCGAAGGACAAAGACATTATATACAAAATTTCAAAGACATGCCAAGTTATGAAAAAGCTATTGATGAGGGTAGATTACCTTGTGAAAAAGGTATTATGCTTGATGATGATGATGAATTAAGAAAAGCTGTTATTATGGAACTTATGAGTAATTTTGCACTTAATATAAAAAATATAGAAAATAAATTTAAGATTGATTTTTTTGAATATTTTAAACAAGATTTAAAAGAACTTGAAGAACTTAGCGAATTTGTCACTATAGATGAAAATTATATCAAAGTTAATGAAACAGGAGTACTTTTAATACGTAATATTGCTATGTGTTTTGATAAATATTTAAAACGCATTAGCGAAGATAAAAAAGTATTTTCTAAAACGGTTTAATATGCTAAATGTTAATGAAATTTCTAATGCTTGTGTAAAATGTGGCAAATGCATACCAGTTTGTACTATACATGAGATAAACCGCGATGAGAGCACTTCTCCTCGTGGTTTTTTGGATTTAATTGGTGCTTATAAAAATCAAGAACTAGAACTTGATAAAAATCTTAAAAAAACTTTCGAATCATGTTTTTTATGTACAAATTGCGTTGAAGTTTGTCCAAGTCATTTAAGAGTAGATGGTGCTATTGAAAAAGTACGCTTTGATATAGCTCAAAAATTTGGCATAGCATGGTATAAAAAGCTTACTTTCTTTTTTTTAAGACACAGAAAGATTTTAGATATCTTAGCAAGATTAGGCTATGTTTTTCAAAGTTGTGCCTTTAGCTTGCAACATAAAAATTTAGGGATGAAAGCTAAATTTAGCCTACCTTTAATCAAAAAAGACCGCTTATTGCCTTCTTTAGCTAAGAAAAGTTTTTTAGCCTCTAATCCTGATTTTATAAACAATCAAGGCGAAAAAACTATAGGACTTTTTATAGGTTGTTTGTCTAATTATTCTTACACTAATACAGGTTTTGCTTTACTTGAAATTTGTAAGCATCTTAAAATTAATGTGGATTTATTAAAAGATCAATCTTGTTGCGGTGCTCCTCATTATTTTACCGGAGATTTTAATAGTGTAGAAAAATTAGCTAAAAAAAATATCATTTATTTTGAGGAAAAATTAAAAACACTAGATTTTATCATTATCCCAGAAGCGACCTGCTCTGCGATGATTAATATAGACTATGAACATTTTTTCCATATGCAAAATGATGAAGAATGGGTAATAAGAGCTAAAAATATTTCCAGTAAAATACTACTTGCAACAAAATATTTTTATGAATACACTAATTTAAAAGAACTTTTAAAAACAAAGAAAAAAATAAACACAAAAATCGCATATCATGATCCTTGCCATGCAAGAAAAATGCAAGGGGTTTTTAAAGAACCAAGAGCTTTACTAAAGCAAAATTATGCTTTTAAAGAACTTATCAAGTCAAATGAGTGCTGTGGTTTTGGTGGAGTTAGTATGCAAACTGATCATTATGAAAAAGCTTTGCAAGTTGGCATAAAAAAAGCTCAAAACATACAAAAAAGTAATGTAGAAATCATTAGCGCAGAGTGCTCAGCTTGTAGAATGCAAATTTCAAATGCATTAGAGCATGAAAAAATTTCCACAAGATTTTTACACCCATTAGAACTTATAGCTAAAACACTTCAAGATTAAAAACTAATCTTGATGTTTAATATCTTCAATGTTTGATCTATTTTTTTCTATTAAAATTCTATTTTGTTCTATGTTTTCACTATTTTTCTTGCATTCATTTTTTAAAATCTCTATATTTTTATGCAAAATCTTTATTTTTCTTTCATAACGATTAATCAGCAAAAACACTATAAATAAAAATAAAATTAAAATAGCCCAATTTAAAAATGCCATATTTATCCTTTCTTTAGATATATTAGTACTTTTTATCTTAAATTACAATTCTTTTTAAATTTGGAGAAAGTTTTACTAAAATTTCATAATTAATAGTATTAAAAAAGTTGGCCATAACATTTGCATCATTCATAACACAAATTATCTCACTATCATTCTCACAAGAAAAACTATCCATAGACATTTTTCCAAGTATTTTTTTACCATTAGGAAGAAAAAAATCTTTTTTACCATCATAACGCAAAAGCCCATCAGCATAACCTAAATCATAAGTTGCTATTTCAATATCTTCTCTTGCACTATACACTCCACCATAACCAACACTTTGACCTTTTTTTAACACTCTTTGGCTTAATTTTTCAGCCCATAAACTCAAAACCTTACGTAAGTCCTTATTAAAATGCGCATAACCAAATTGTACAAGCCCTACTCTACAATACTCATCATCTTCTAAAGTATTTGCTCTAAATAAAGCTTCAGAATTATGAGAATGAAATACTAAGTTCTTAGCCTCTTCTTGTAATAAATTATAAATTAACTTTTTAGCGTGTTGAAATTTTTGTTTTTGCACAAAATAACTTGCATCTACTTCATCGCTTCCTGCAAAATGCATCATCACTCCACGAAGTATCAAATTATTACTTTTTAACCCTTGCATCACTTCTTGAATTTCTTCAGGCAAAATTCCATTTCTATGCATATTTGTATCTATGACTAAATGAATTTTTGTATTTTTTTTAAGTTTTTTCATATCATTGTTTGCATTTAATGCATAAATAAATTTTTCACTTTCATTACCATGTGGATGATGAGACAAAATTAAGATATTATCAAAAATATTTCCAAGCTCTTTTGCTTCGTCTTCATTTTTTACGGCTATAAAATTTATACCTTTTGCTCTAGCTATAGGAGCTAAAAGTTTAGCTCCATGGCCATAAGCATTATCTTTAAAAACACAAATTACTTTTTCATAACCTCCAGCCTTAGAGGCTATTAGGTCAAGATTATACTCATAAGCTAAACGATCGATTTTTATATAAGCCATTATTGTTCAGCTAAAATTTGCATTTTATCTTCAACTAGCTTAACATAAAGAACTTTTTCTCCTTTGAATTTATAATTAGTACTACGATAATCTTCATAAAATCCTATTCTAAAAATCTTCTCATTTTTTTCATTTGGATAAGGACTTATGCTAAGATTTGAAAATTTAATAGTTTTTTCTTCTTTTTTAGCAAAAATTCTTTCTTTATTTTTTGCAAACTGCTCATATGAAAATTTGTTTTTATGTTTAAATATATTTTTATCATAAAAAGATAAATATTTATTAATATCACTTTTTTGCCAACTATCTTTCCAAGCAAACAAATTTGCTAATAAAATAGCTATTTCTTCATGATTTGCTCTTACCTTATTTTTCTCCTCTGTCATTGCATAAGCTTTTCTATCAGCAACTAATTTATTAAAATCTTCTAATAAATCATTTTGCACAGCAATACAACCTCTAGTTTTATAAGTATCTAAACGCGTTCCATCTAAAGGATAACCATGAATCCAAATTCCACCACCTGTTTTACCTAAAGTTTTATCTAAAACATTTGGATAAGTTGTTGCAAAAGCAAATGGTCCATAATATGGATCACCAGGATAAAATTTCTTTCCAAGCTCATAAAAACCTATAGGAGTTTTTAAATCTCCTTCTACTTCTTTATCTCCAGCCAAACCAGTTAAAACATCTTTTTGAATAAATTTCTTTTCTACTTTACCATTATTATAATGATAAACTCTAATGATTTTATCGCTTTTATTAGTTAAAACAATTGCAACATTTTCTTCATAGTAACCAAGGCTAACATTTTTATCTTTTATCTCATCAAGCCAAAAATCTTTCTTGCTTAATTCTTGTTCTAATACCTTTTCAACCGCATTAATACCTTGATTTAAATAAATTTTTGCAAGTTCGCTTGCATTTGCAAATACAGCTAAGCTAAACAATGCTAATATAATTTTAAACAATTTATACCTTCTCTACTAAAATTTAAAACAACAAAGAGCTAATTATAATATTTTTACAATAAATATATTTTTAATTTTTTCCGTGTATAATGTTTATAATTGACTAAAAATATA
This sequence comes from Campylobacter sp. W0066.2, assembly GCF_024723515.1. Taxonomy (NCBI): domain Bacteria; kingdom Pseudomonadati; phylum Campylobacterota; class Epsilonproteobacteria; order Campylobacterales; family Campylobacteraceae; genus Campylobacter; species Campylobacter sp. W0066.2. Next base: position 8,140 of record NZ_JANQCV010000006.1, read on the forward strand.
AAGGAAAATAATGAAAAAAATACTCAGCTTAGCTCTTTTAAGCACTTTTACCTTAGCTAACAACATCACTGTAAATGATCCCTATGTAAGACAAACTCCACCAAATTCTAAAACCACAGCATTTTTTTTAGAACTTAAAAATAATTCTGATAAAGATATAAAACTAATAAAAGCCCAAAGCTCACTAAGTGATACAACTGAAATTCACGATCATATCATGCAAAATGGCAAAAAAATGATGGTGCAAATCCCTCAAATTACTATAAAAGCTAATTCAAATGCTAAACTTAAACCAGGTGGTAAGCATATTATGGTATTAAATCTTAAAGAAAATATCACATCTCAAACAAAAGCTAATTTAACGCTTTATTTTGATGATAATAGCACAATTAAACTAAAAGATATCAAGTCAAGAAGCATTAAAAAATAATGAAAAATCTACTTGTCTTTGCCTTAGCTATAGTTTTTGCTATATGCGGGGCTTATTTTTATACTAATTCAACAAATTCTAGAAAAAAAAGAGAGTTAATCACCACTCTAACGCCTTTAGCATGCGATCTAAATATCCAAGAGTGTGAGTATAATTTTAAAGATAAAAAGGTATTAGTAAATTTAAATCCAAAGCCTATAACCGCATTAAATGAGCTTGATTTAAATATCACTAATTTGGGTGAGTTTAAAAAACTAAATGCTAGAGTTTATGGACTTAATATGTATATGGGAGATATTGTTCCACAATTTAAAAAAATAAACAATACTTATCATGCTAAATTAGTTTTAAGTTCTTGCACACTAGATGTGATGCGTTTTAGAATAGAGCTTTTTGATGATGAAACTCCACTAGATTTTTATTTTGACTTTGATGTAAAGAGGTAAAATTTGAAAAAAATAAATATTTTTTTATTAATTGTGGTAATTTTTGGAGTATTTTTTATATCTGTGCAGCATTTTGAAAACAACAAATACAATTTTCACTTAAATTCTGAAAAAGGCATACTTAGTCTAAAAGATTTTATCGGTAAAAAACTAATTGTATATTTTGGCTATACATATTGTCCTGATGTCTGTCCTAGTGAGCTTGCCTTGATTGCTAATGTTTTAGAAAAAATGCCAAATAAAGAAAAAGCTCATGTAATATTTATCTCACTAGATCCAGCAAGAGATAGCAACTTAACTCAAACTAGCCAATGGGTTAAGTATTTTTACCCAAATTCAACTGCATTAGTTGCTAAAGATGAAAAAGAATTAGAAAAAGTTACTAAAAATTATGGCGTAATATATGAAAAAATCAATCTTAAAGATTCTGCTATGGGATATTCTATAGTGCATAGTGGCGAATTTTATTTGATTGATGAGAATGGAAAATTTATTAAAACCATTAAAGATATTAGTTATGAAAACTTTTTCAATGAAATTCAAAAATTCTTAAACGAATAAATTTTTCAATTTATTCGTTTCTTAAAGTATCTAAAATATCTACTTGTGTTGCTTTTTTAGCAGGATAATAAGAAGACAGGCTCACAATCATAATAGCACCAAAAATCGTAGTACAAAAATCAACAAAAGAAAGCTCCAAAGGTAGCTTACTCATGCCATAAACATCACTTGGTAAAGAAATAATGTCAAAATTTCCAAGTACCCACAAAGCAATAGCTGCAAGTATCACACCTGCTACGATACCACTTCCACCTATCAAAAATCCTAAAGAAAAAAATGTTTTTTTAATCTCTAACTTACTAGCTCCTAAAGAAAGCAACAAAGCTATCTCACTACGACGATTCATTACTATCATTAATAAAGAACTTACTATATTTAAACTTGCGACCAAAATAATCAACATCAATACTATAAACAAAGCTCTTTTTTCTAAAGCTAATGCTGCAAAGAAATTTCCATTTTGCTCCCACCAGCCTACACTAGCATATCTTGCACCCAAAAAAGCTTCAATTTGTTTAATGTCCTCAAAAGGCTTATTTGAATATACATGTACCCCATCATAACTTCCTTGGGGATATGACAAAATCTTAGCTAAAGCTTTTACATCTGTATACATATAAGCTTTATCATAAGCTAACAAACCTGAAGAAAAATCAGCCATAACATCAAATCTTTTAACTTTTGGAATAAGCGAAAGTCCGCTCGCATTAAGATTGGAAAAAATTAAAGTGATTTTTTCATTATAATCAAGTCCAAATTCATCTTTTAAACCCTTACCAATTAAAATATCAAAATTATCTAATTTTTTATCTTTTAAAGCTTGAGCTATTACCTCATTGATCTTTTTTTCATCCTCAAAATTAACCCCAAAAAGCATACCGCCTTCCAATTTTAAATCATTTCTTGCTATAACCTGAGTAGCAATATAAGGACTAAATAATAAATTTGGAAATTTGTTTCTTAATTCTTGCAATAATTTATCATCTACATTTGCTCCAAAACGCGGTAATATAGTGATAGGATAATTCATAGTAAAAAGTTTTCTCTCAAATTCTTTATCAAAGCCATTCATAATAGCCATTGCAACTAAAAGCACACAAAGTCCTATACTTACACCTAAAAAGGCTAAAATTTTTGAAAGCATAATAAAGGGTTGATCTTTATCAAAACGCAGATATTTAAATAATAAATAACAAGGGATACTTTTTTGCATTTTATACTCTTAATATTTTTTTAAGTATTTTAACTTGATTTTTATAAAAGCTAGCTTTGTATTTATTTAAGATAATATACAAAGGCACTATTATCATGAAATTCAACTATAAATCTTAACGGCAAAATTCTCACATAAGTTTCACTTTGCGCACTTGCTTGTTCACTTTTTACAAAGTCTTTTACATCTATTTTTGAGTTAAAAAAGCAATCAATTAAATCATTTTTGTGGGCATTTAAAAAGTTAAATTTATCCAGCTTTGTCATCTTTTCTTCAGCCACCATACCAAAATCATTGCGTATTAAAGATTTCAAATCACTTGGCGTATATGCTAACTCACAAGCATATTCTAAATTTTTATTTTTACTTTTAGTCATAGCCATAGAAATAGTTTCATTTTGATGATAAAGAATAAAATTTTTATTAGAAAGTTCTGCCCAAAATATAAATTCATCTTGGGCAGTAGCATTAAAAATTATGAGGATTAATAAGCAAACAATTCTTTCCACTTGTCAGCATCAATTTTAAGTTCTACATTTACTCTATAAAGACCATCTTTAAAGTCTTGATCTACAACACTTGCATTTTTAATCAAACCATTTACCTGTGCTGTAATAGTTGAGCTTTTAAGCATTGCATCTTTTACTGTATCTTTACCATTAACTCTGACACCATACAACTTACTTGCTAATTGTCTATAAGCATCAGTAATTGCCGCTCTTTTAGCTAAAGCTAAAGCTTGGCCCACTGAAACCGTATTTAAAGGAGCAATACCCTCACCCACCGCTGTAAAAGTTAAATCATTATCTGTGCTTGTATCATTTGTAAGCATTTTTTCTTCTCTAATGATGTTACGCACATCATCTTTATCAACTTTTTGAACCACAACATCAGAATTTGCTGCTTGAGTCTGATTTGGATTCACACCTCTTTGATCTAGCGCACAAGCACTAAAACCCAAAGCTAAACAAAACATAAAAATAACTTTTTTCATTTTTTACACCTTCAATTTATTTGATTTTATTAAAACAGCAAAAAGCATTCCAATAATTTTACTATTCTAAATTTAAATCCATATTAGTTTCAGCATCTAATTCCTCATCTTCTTCTTTAGGACACTTAGCAATGCTTACAACCTCATCATTTTCAACATTAACAACAATTACACCACTTGTATTTCTACCTGCTTTTCTAATGCTTTGCATATCAACGCGTATCATCTTACCGCTGCTTGTTAATGCCATTAAATCCATACTTTCATCAACTATGACTATACCGATTAAATCTTTTGTTTTGGCAGTAAGTTTCATACAAATAACACCCTTACCACCTCTACTTTGAAGTCTATATTCTCCAGCATCAGTACGCTTACCTATACCTTTTGCACTTACGCTTAAGATTTCTTGAGCGTCATTTTCTATAACAACAGCACCCACAACCTCATCATCTTTTTCTTTAAATTTAATCGCAGTTACCCCTCTACTTACACGGCCAATCTCTCTAACTTTAGCAAGTGGGAATTTAATGCACATACCTTTTTTGGTAACCGCAAAAAGCATTTTACCACTAACAATTTCAAGCTCTTCGCTATTTTCATTTGTTTCAATTTCCAGATTATCTTCTGCTTCTAAGTTTTCGTCTGTATTTATATTTACAATTTCACTTTCATCTCTTGATACAATAATTGCAGTAACAAGCTCATCATTTTCATCTAGATTAATCGCTTTTACACCCACACTTCTAATATTTTGATATTCGCTTAAATTTGTGCGTTTTACGATACCATTTTTAGTAAAGAAGCACAATGATTTACTCTCATCAAAATCAGTAGTTGGAATAATTGCCATGATTTTTTCATCTGCTTGCAGATTAATGAGATTAACCACAGCTTTACCTTTGGCAGTTCTGCTTCCTTCAGGAATTTTATAAACTTTAAGCCAGTAAAGTTGCCCACGATCAGTAACAAACATCAAAGTATCGTGTGTGTTTGCCGTAAAGAAGCTTTCTATAAAATCATCATCATAAGTTGTAACTGCGACCTTACCTTTACCACCACGTTTTTGTTTTTCATATTGCTTGCTTGGAACACGCTTAATATAACCACGATGAGTAATGGTAACTACCATGTTTTCATTTGGTATCAAATCTTCTATATCAATATCATCATAGTCATCTTCAATTTGAGTGATTCTTGGCACATCAAATTTTGTTCTGATTTCTTTTAGCTCATCTTTGATTAAATTTTCAAGCAAAGTTTCGCTTTTTAAAATTTGATCAAGTCTTTCAATTTCTGCTAATAATTCTCTTAATTCATTATCGATTTTTTCTCTTTCAAGTCCTGTTAAACGACCTAATTTCATATCTAAAATCGCATTAGATTGAAGCTCGCTTAAGCCAAATTTTTGCATTAATAAATTTTTAGCCGTTGGATTATCAGGAGAGTTTTTAATCAAAGCTATCACTTCATCAATATTATCTAGTGCTATTTTTAAACCTTCTAAAATATGCGCTCTAGCTCTAGCTTTTTGCAACTCATAAATAGTTCTTCTAATAATTACAGTTTTTCTATGATTTAAGAATAAATTTAAAAGTTCAATTAAAGAAAAAACTTTTGGTTCTTTATTATGTATAGCAAGCATAATCACACCAAAAGTGCTTTCCATAGTGGTAGATTTAAAAAGATTATTTAACACAATCTCACTCATAGTATCACGTTTTAGCTCAATTACTACGCGAATTCCTTCTCTATCACTCTCATCTCTAACTTCAGCAATGCCTTCGATTTGTTTTTCTTTAGCAAGTTCAGCAATTTGCTCTATCAATCTTGCTTTATTGGTTTGATAAGGAAGTTCATCTATTACAATAATATCTTTATTAGCTCTTTTTTCAATATGGGTTTTTGCTCTTACTTTTACCCTACCACGACCTGTGCGATAAGCTTCTATAATACCCTTTTTACCAAAGATAATACCACCGGTTGGAAAATCAGGGCCTTTGATAAATTGCATTATTTCTTCTAAGCTTGCATTTTTATTATCAATTAAATAAAGTAAACCATCAATAAGCTCATTTAAGCTATGCGGAGGAATATTAGTAGCCATACCTACTGCAATACCACTTGAACCATTAAGCAATAAATTTGGCACCCTAGCAGGTAAAACATCAGGCTCACTCATAGAATCATCATAATTTGGTATAAAATCAACCGTATCTTTTTCTATATCACGCAAAAGTTCTTCAGCTAAAATCGTCATCCTAGCTTCAGTATAACGCATTGCAGCAGCGCCATCACCATCAATAGAACCAAAGTTTCCTTGCCCATCTACACTTGGATAACGCATAGAAAAATCTTGTGCCATTCTTACTAAAGCATCATATACAGCTGTATCACCATGTGGATGGTATTTACCGATTACATCACCCACTATACGCGCTGATTTTTTGTATGCACTACGACTTCCAACACCTAAATCATTCATAGCATATAAAATTCTTCTATGAACAGGCTTAAGCCCATCTCTAGCATCAGGTAAAGCACGGCCTATAATAACACTCATAGAATAATCTAAATAACTACTCTTTATAGAACTTTCTATATCTATATTTTCAATATCTGAATCTTTAGTAAAAATATTTTCCATAAAAATCCTTAAAATTAATCTTTATATTTTAGCAGATTATTCTTTTGCATTAGCTAAAACTAAAGCAAAAAGTACTTCGATATTATTTTTTTCTAAAAGCTCTCTTGCTTCAAGCAAACTTAATCCCGTAGTTATCACATCATCTACTAAAATCACAGGATATTTTGGACGCTTTAAAAGCTTATAAGATCTTTTATTATCTTTACGAAATTGCAAGCTTTTTCCACTATATTTAAATTCTGAATTAGCTTGCAAAGCATGATACATAGGTTTTATAAATTGAGTTTTTAAATGTTTGGTTAAAATAGCAGTATGAGAGTAGTTTTTATATGTTTTATCATCCAAGGCTATGGCATTAATTTTACAAGAGGGTTGAAAAAAAATCTTTAAATTTAGCAAAACTTAATTTTGCAAGCGCATTTAAAACAAAATATCCTTGAAATTTATGTTTAAAATAAATTAGATGTTTAATTTGTTCATATTGATAAAAATAATAAACCTTAAAACCTTTATCAAGTTCTCTTATACCTAAAGAATATTCTAAAAGCTCTTCCTTGCAAGCTGGACAAAAGCTCACAAAGGAAAATCCATGACAATTAAAACACCTCACAAAGAGCTGATAATATCTGCAGATTTATTAGCTACTTGTTTTATAAGAAGCTGAGTGAAGAAAGGCAGATCTTTAATATTATAAAAACCTTTAACTTCTTGTTTAGTTTTAATGTTAATAGTTTTATTAGTGTTAATATCTTTTAATGTTAGCTGACTAGCAATAATTGAAAATAAAGAATTAGAATCAAATTTAGAATAAAAATCATTAAAACTTAAATCTACTCTTAAAACATAAGGAGAATCTTGTGTATTTTCAACCACTACTATACCTCTATTTTCTAATTCTTCTTTTAAAAACACATAAAAATAGTAGTTAAAATTTTCATTAATATAATAATTATTTCCATTAGAAGAAGAATATTTCAAATTCTCATTTAAATCATACACTCTATGAATATAAACTTTTTTCAAAGAAGCACTTTTATCAATTGTTCTTTTATTTGTACAATACTTAAGTCCTACATCACTAATATACACAAGACCTTTAATTTTTGCTTCATATGCTTTAGAATCAGAAGGATTATAACACTGTGCTTGGATTTTTATAACTTCATTAACCTTAGCTACACCTTGATTTTTAGGGTTTACAGCACAAGCGCCAAAAAACAAAGCTAAAATACATACGAATATTTTTTTAAACATTATCTTTCCTTAAAAGTAATCATCTTTTTGATTAAGATGATTTTTAATCAGCAAAAATTATACCAAAAACAAATGAATTTTACTAAAAATTACTTTTTTTCACACAAAAATAATTTTGTAAAAAAAAATTATATAAAAATTAATATTTAAAAGAAAATTCATTTAGAATATGTTACAAAACTACAATATTTTAAAGGAGTTGTTAAATGAGTTCAAACACAAAAACACTTATAGTTATTGCTGATTTAGTGTTATTTATCGCTTTGCTTTATTTCTCCCCTTTTGGCGAAACTAAGGTAAACCAAGGATTATCCCTGTTAATCTTTATCGCTATATTATGGCTTAGCGAAGCTTTGCATGTTACTATTACAGCTATTTTAGTACCTGTTTTAGCAGCCATCTTAGGATTATTACCTACTGCTAAGGCTTTAACAGGCTTTGCCGATTCTAATATCTTTTTATTTTTTGGTGGTTTTGCTCTAGCAGCAGCCATGCATCATCAAAAACTAGATAAGCTAATTGCGCATAAAATTTTAACCCTAGCAAAAGGACATTTAGGTTTATCAAGTTTATATATTTTTATCACTACTGCATTTTTATCTATGTGGATGAGCAATACTGCAACTGCAGCCATGATGCTTCCGCTTGCTATAGGTATGCTAGCTTCACTTGATCCACAAAAAGATAGAAATACTTATGTTTTCATTCTTTTAGGTATAGCTTTTAGTGCAAGTATAGGTGGTATAGGCACTATAGTGGGAACTCCGCCAAATGCTATTGTTGCTACTCAATTACACATTAGTTTTGCACAATGGCTAAAATATGGCATTCCTATTGTTTTAATCTTTTTACCTGCAATGATTTTGATTTTATATTTTATGTTTAAACCAAGATTTAATCTACAAGTTGATTTACACACTGAAAATATAGAGCTTACAAGGCCTAGAATCATCACTTTAATAATCTTTTTGGTAGTTGCACTATCTTGGATTTTTAGTGGTAATATAGGTCCTATCATCACAAGTATTTTTGGACATAAAATAGCAAATCTTGATGCAATTATTGCCTTGCTTGCAGCTGTTTTAGTATGTGCATTTAAAGTAATTGATTGGAAAAATGTACAAAAAAATACTGATTGGGGCGTGTTAATGCTCTTTGGTGGAGGTATTACTCTAAGTGTAGTGTTAAAAGATTCAGGTGCTAGCAAGGTTATGGCTGATACCATTATTTCATTTATAGAAAATGGAAATTTATTTGTTATAGGTTTAATCGTAGCCTTTTTTATAGTATTTTTAACAGAATTTACCTCAAACACTGCTTCAGCAGCCTTACTTGTGCCTTTATTTATCTCTATTGCAGATACTTTGGGTGTTCCTGCTTTAGGACTTGCTTTAATCATTGCAATCGGTGCTTCTTGTGCTTTCATGCTACCAGTTGCTACACCACCAAATGCTATAGTTTTTGGTACCGGTCATATCAAACAACAAGAAATGGTAAGAGTAGGAATTATACTAAATATATTCTGCTCAATTAGTCTTGCAATAATTGCTTATTTCTTCTGGTTATAATCTTTTAGTCCTTTTGGACTAAAAGATTTTTACATTTTAAAACATAATTTTTTACATTTTCGCTTTTATACAAAGCTTCTCTTATACACACACCTGTTAAATTTAAATCTTTTAAGTGATTTATAGTTTGAGTATTTATACCACCTATAGCATAAATGGGTATTTTTGAAACTTTTAACAAATCATTTAAATTTTTTATACCTTTTGGAGTCAAATCAGTCTTACAAGAACTTTCAAATACATGCCCAAAAAAAGCATGACTTACTTTAAGCTTATAAGCTAAACCTAATTCTTCTTTAGAATGGATGGAAGTACCCAAAAGCTCAAATTTTTTATAGCTTTGTGGGTAATTTTGTAAAACAAATAAAGGAGCATGAAAAAATTGATGATTTAATTTTAAACAAGCTTCATAATAATAATGTAAAAAGCAAATCTTTTGAGTTTTATTAAAAATTTTTAATACTTCTTTGGCTAATTTAGTATATTCTAACTCATCTAAATGTTTTTCTCTAAGCACCAAAGCATTGATACTACTTTGACTTAGTTTTTCAATAAAATTTAAAAAATCTCCTTGAGTATTTTGACTATCACTAATAGCAATGATTTTTTTATCCCACATAAATACTATCGCTCATTATAGCTTGCAAATTTGCATTTTTTAACATAGCTAAAACCTCATCAACACTACGCATATCGCTAATTTGAAACTGATCATCGCCTTTTTTATCACCTTGATGCTCACCCACTCCCACACTCACACCTGCACTCATTTTAGTAGCTCCAAGTTTAATAACCCCGTCTCTAAATCCTACTCTTTCACGCGTAGAAATAGCAATGCTAGCAAAAGGCAAAAACAATCTATAAGCACATAAAACTTGCAAAAGTCTTGTTTCGCTTACATCTTTTGGATGAATTTTTTTATTATTAATAATAGGTCTTAGTCTAGGGATAGACAAAGCTATTTCAGCATGAGGGTATTTTTGCTGTAAAAAATACGCATGTAAAGCCGTGGCAAAAGCATCTCTTCTAAAATCATCTATACCAAGTAAAGCTCCAAAAGCAACCCCTCTCATACCCGCTTTTAACGCTCGTTCTTGTGCATGAAAACGATACTCAAATACACTTTTTTCACCTTCAATATGAATTTTAGAATAAGTTTTTTGATTATAAGTTTCTTGATAAACACTTACATATTCACAACCCTTTTCATGAATCAGTGCATACTCATCTACATTCATAGGATAAACTTCAATCCCAACGACTTTAAAATACTCTTTTGCTATTTCACAAGCTTTGGCAAGATATTCCACGCTAGCATATTCCCTGCCCTCGCCTGTTAAGAGTAAAATTTCTTCCAAGCCACTTTTTTTAATCTCTTGCATTTCTTTGTGAATTTCAGCCTCATTTAGCTTAGCTCTTTTAATATTATTTCCTTTTTGAAATCCACAATAAGTGCATTTGCTATTGCAAAAATTAGAAAGATATAAAGGTGTAAAAAGTGAAATGGAATTTCCAAAATATTTTTGAGTGATCTTGCTTGATTTTTGCGCTAAGTCTTCTATAAAATCTTCTGCTGTGCTTGAAAGCAAGGCTTTTAAATCTTCTATGTTAAGATAATCTTTAGCTAAAGCTTGTTTTACATCAAAAGCGTTAAATTTACTTTCATCAAAATTTTCAACTTCTTTTAAAACCTTAGCTAAAATCTCACTTTCAATACTTTGCATATGAGGATAATTTTGCATTTTAATCTCTTAAAAAACCACTCAAAGGTGAGCTTGCACTTGGCATGCTTTCATTTGCTATGCCTGCTAAATACGCATTATATCCTGCATCTATAGCTAAAGCAAAAGCCTTTGCCATTTTTGCTACATCTTTAGCTTGAGCTATAGCAGTATTTGCCATCACTGCACTTACTCCCATTTGCATAGCTTCGCAAGCTTGTGTAGGATTTCCTATGCCTGCATCTACTATAACAGGCAAGCTAATTTCGTTAAGTAAAATTTGTATAAATTCTTTAGTTTTTAAGCCTTTATTGCTTCCTATAGGTGCCCCAAGAGGCATTATAGCAGCAGCTCCTGCATTAGCCATAGCACGTGCTGCATATAAATCAGGATACATATAAACCAAAGGCGTAAAATCCTCATTTGCTAAAAGTTCCACTGCTTTTATACTTTCATAATTATCCGGTAATAAATACTTACTATCGCTAATTACTTCAACCTTAATCATATCTCCACAGCCAAGCTCTCTTGCAAGTCTTGCTATACGCAATACCTCATTAGCATTTCTTGCACCTGAAGTATTTGGTAAAAGCTTGATATGCTTTGGGATAAAATCAAGTATATTTTCTATGCCTTTATCATTTACCCTGCGTAAAGCTAAGGTGATAATCTCAACTTTTGCTTCTTCAATGGCTGATTTTATAAGCTCAAAAGAAAATTTCCCAGAACCTAAAATAAACCTAGAATTAAACTCATATTTTCCTATTTTTAATTTTTCCATTACTCACTCGCTAAAAGTTCTAAAACTAAATTTGCTTGATGTCCTGCACAAATATTTACACGCGGTGCCATAAGTCCATTGCCTACTTTTGCCTCATTTTTTAAATCCCCACAAACATAAAAGTTTTTTGCGATTTTTCTTGTTTGTATGCTGTTGCTATCGCCATATCCTGCTAAACCAGAAGCACAAATTAATGTTTTTTGAGGATAATGTTGGTGAAAATTTTGCGCTAAAAGGGCTTTGTATTTTGCACTATCAAAGGCTTCACAAACTATATCATCATTTGCAAAAAGTTCAGCTATATTTTCTTTTTCTATTTTTAAAACTTGTGCAAATACTTCTATAAAAGGATTAATTTTAGCGATTTGATCTTTTAAAGCTTCAGCCTTAAATTTACCTAAATCTTCCACCATATAAGCTTGACGGTTAAGATTGCTTGGTTCCACCACATCAAAATCAATCAAATGAAGCCTACCAACCCCACTTCTTGCTAAATTTATAGCTATATGCGAACCAAGCCCACCAAGCCCACACACTGCTACACTTGCCTTTTTAAGCTTATCATGAAGCTTTGGAGTATGTCTTGCCCTCATCATCGCATCAAGAGCTTCATATGGTGGTAAAGTATTTTTTTCTATACAAAAAAGCTCATCATTTTCTTTTAGTTCCAAACTTTCTTTTGTCGCAAAACCATTGACTATCCATACGTCATTTTCATTTTTACTCACACTTTGAAAAAAATCCAAAGTATTTTTAAAATGTGTGTTTATCACGCTACCATTAAATTTAATTTTCATCAACCACCACCTACAAAAGTAACAATTTCTGCCTTATCATTTTCTTTTAAAATTAAATTTTTAAATTTATCCCTTGGGATAATTTCTCCATTTAATTCTAAGGCGATAAATTCTATTTTCAAGCCTTTTTCTTTGATAAAATCCATAAATTTAAGCTCTTTAAGCTCAAATTTTTCTCCATTGATAATCATGTTTTATCCTAGTTAAAATTCTCTAATAAATCTTTAAAAACTAAATACAATTTTTCAAGCTCTTCCATACTCACTCTTTCATCAATAGCATGAATTCTATCATTGCACACGCCAAATTCTACTACTTTCACGCCAAACTCAGCAAAATATCTTGCATCGCTTGTACCACCTTTGGTGTTAAGCTCTGGCACTACTTGAGTGATTTTTTGCACACTTTCATTTAGTTTTTGTACGATTTTAGAATCACTTTGTGTTAAAAAAGACTTTGAACTTTGATTCAAACACAACTCATAATCAAGCCCTTCGCAAGTCTTTTCTACATAAGCTTTTACATCTTCTAAGCTAGTTTGTGGAGAATTTCTCACATTAAACATCAATTTTAAATCATTTGGGGTTACATTGCACACTTCCATACCACCGCGTATATCAGTAATGACAATTTTAGATGGTGCAAATACCTCATCACCTGGATCAAGATCAAATCCTGCTAAAAATTTCAAAGCCGAAGCAAAATTATGCACAGGATTAATGCATTTTTGCGGGTATGCTACATGGCCTTGCTTACCTTTGATGAATAATTTTCCATTGATAGAACCACGACGCCCTATTTTAATACTATCTCCAAATTTTTTATCACAAGTTGGCTCAGCAACCACAGCAAAATCAGGTAGCATATCTTTTTCTTGCATAAATTTAAGCACTTCAAGCGTACCAAATTTAGCCTCGCCTTCTTCATCACTTGTTAAAATTAATGAAATTCTTCCTTTAAAATTTTCTACTTCCTTAACTGCACACATAAAAGCAGCCACGCCACTTTTCATATCTTGTGCACCTCTTACATAAATAAACCCATCTTTTTCTAAAGGCTCAAAAGGATCACTACTCCAACCCTCTCCCGCAGGTACTACATCTACATGTCCGCCAAAAGCTAAATGCTCGCCATTATCACTAAATTTTTTAGTCAGCAAAAGATTTTTCACACCTTCTTTTTCTATAAAAAAAGCTTCAAAATCACTTAACTCCACTGCAATATAATTTAATGCTCCATCATCATCTGGAGTGATAGATTTAAATTTACTTAATTCTTTAAAAATTTCAACTACTTGCATGTTTTATCCTATAAAAGCTTTATACAGCATAGAAAGAGCAAAATACTCTAAAATAAATGCTGAAAAAAGATTAATGTAAAATATATGTTTGTTTTTCACAAGGGCTTTGAATTTAGACACAAAAAACGATAAAGTAAAAATCCAAAACACAATAAAACTCACCAAACCAAAAAGTAAGGCAAAAGAGTTTTTACTCTGCATGCTAAGTCCTGCCACACTTACCCAAAAACCTATAACATAAGGATTTGTAACATTTAAGAAAAATCCTTTGCTAAAACCTTTTAAAGGATGTGTTTTATTTACCTTGTTAAGATCGACTTTTCTTGTTTTTCTTAGCATTAAAAACACCATAAAGCTCAAAAAGAAAAAGCCAAAAACTGCTAGTATTTTATAAAAAAATTCATTATTTGCAAAGCTTAAAAGCCCAAGATTAATCAAAATCAAAAAAAGTATATCAGCACTTAAAGCACCGAGTCCAACACAAAAAGCATTTTTAAAAGAAGACAAAGCAGTATTTAAGATCAAAATATTTACAGGCCCAAAAGGCACAGACACACCCATGCCTAAAACTATACCTTGTAAGATTACTTCTAGCATTTTGCTTCCAAGAAATTTTCTATATCAGTTTTGATTTTATCAATGGCTGCGCAAACATCTTCTATATAAACTTTAGTAAAATTACTTTCTAAATATTTATCCTCATCAAGATTGTTTAATATACTTTGCTTGCATACTCTTGCATACTCTCCCACGGGTAAAACCTGCCCACTTGTGTCTATACATACAAATAAATCACAATTTTGTAATTTTTCATATAAAATTTTATAATTTGGTGCCATTTCTTCAAACATCACGATATTGTGCCTTACACTTTTGCTTTGGCATTTTGGACAAATTTTATCATCATTACTTTCATAACCTATGTTAAAAATACTTTCACACTCTAAACACCTAAGTTCAGGTAAGAAACCGTGCAAATGCACCACTTCTTCACAACCTGCTCGCTCTAACAAATCATCTACATTTTGCGTTAAAATGCTAATTTGTTTTGGAAATTTTTGTTTTAATAAAGCGATGATTTCATGCGCGTGATTTGGCTTGACATTAGCTAGTTCTTTTCTTCTTTTATTGTAAAATTCCAAAACTTTTTTAGGATTTTTTCTAAAGCCAGTTGCAGAGCAAACTTCCATCACATCATGCTCTTCCCATAATCCACCACTAGCTCTAAAAGTTTTTATACCACTTGGAGCAGACAAACCTGCCCCACTTAAAATCATCACTTGTTTCATTTACCAAACCTCATAAAATTTATAAAGTTTAGCGAAAAATGCTTTAAGAAATATTGGTTTTTTATAATTTTATTGATAGTGAACTATTATTTTTATTTTTTATATTCTACATTTTTCATAAATTCATAATCTAGATTAGCTTTAGGGCTCATAAGAAGTAATAATTTTCTCTTTTAATTCTTTTTTATTTGATTTCTCGATTAAAACTATATTTGATACTTAATCAAATAATAATTGAGAGTAAAAACAAATAAACATACTTATTAATTTAAGCTGTATGAGTTGTATAGCACGATCACTTGTGATGAATTCATGGAGTAAAACGCACTACCAACACTTCCACTATTTGCCAAAGAAACACAATTGTTAAATTTTCTTATTTTCATGATTATCTGTAAAATTGTCTATACTATTATTAAAATAATGAGTCTTTCCTTAAATTTGTTTATCTTTAATCAATCTTTTTCTTCGCTTAATTTCTTTAAAAATAAAATTCTTTCTATTGAATATCCTACGATTTGTTTTGCTTAACAAAATCTTTATATCTATAAGAACAAATATTACCCTCACTATTGTCAACCTGAGCAAGTTTTGCGTTATAATAAGAGGTAATTTTTTCTAAATATTCTTTTTCTATCGCTTGCATATAAGTTTCCATAAACTTATAATCGGGACTACCCTTAGAATCTATGGGTAAAATGATTTTTCCTCTTTTTAATCTTGCAAGTGTTGCCCCATTACCATCCCAACTAAATTTTTCCATAAGTTTTTTAAGTAAAATAATTATAAAAAGTGCATTATATTTATTAAGTTCTTTATATGTTAAGATTTGGATATTTTGTCCTGTATAAAATTTATCACTTCTTGTAATATAAGGATAGGTACCTTTTTTACCATTTAATTTATTTTTATCAATACCACTAAGAGTAGTTTTCACTTCAAATATTTCGCCTATAATAAATTCTTTCCACTTTATGTTTTCTAAATTTAATCTTTCTTGCGCAATTTTCATGAGACCATCCTCAATGAAAGCGCTTTTATTTCTATCGGAATGATTACTACAAGCAGTAATCCCCCCCCCCCCCGATTATCTAGTAATTTTTTGTTATAATATGCCAAAATGTCTTTAATATATTTTTGTTCTATATTTTTCATATAATTTTCCATAAACTGCCAATTTGGATTGCTTTTAGAATCTACAGGAAGCATAATAATTTGTTTTTTTATTCTAGTTTGTGAAAATTTATAACCATAGCCATATTTACCATAAACAGCATTGTCTATACACTGCTTTATAAATAAACCTATATAACGATTCATAAAAATACCATTCTGCAACGAAATTGTTTCCACATGATCTGTTGCAATAAAATCATTTTCTTGATAAGCTACAAATCCTATAGTTGCACTATCAATACTTAAAACACCACCTTTCTCTGTAGGCAAATTTTTATATACACTATCTAGTCCGTTATTTGTAGCCGCATAAGTTATACGAGGTGTTTTACCTCCTACCATCAACTCGCTAGGATGCGTTGTAATGGTCCCAGAAATATGGAAAATTTCACCAATCTTAAATTCTTTCCACTCTACATTGGCTAAATCATTTTTCATCTCTTTCATCCTCTAAACCAAACAAATAACCTCTTCCATGTGTTATCATATTAAATTCAAAAGTAAGATAATCTGCCATTGTTTTTTCAAATTCTTCATGTGTTGGGATCTCATCATTAAAATAATAAAAACTATGCAACCACTCATCATTTGCTTCTATAGCAGTTTTTACACAGAATTTACTTGGAGCCTCTAATTCATCACGCCAAACCTTTAATAAATATGCTTTTTTATCTTTTGCATGTATGGTTTCAACTAAACCTTTGTGTTTTTGCACTTCATAGCCATCATCTTCAAAATTAATAAATTTACAAATCTTATCTTTATCATGAGGTTTCCCTGCAGTAAAAACTGCTATACAAGGATTAGTTCCCACACCATAAAAAGTATTTTTATTCAAAGTGATTACACCTTCTAAAGTATGATACTTTAAAATATTTGCCTTAATGGCTTTTTCTTCTTTGCTTTTACCCGTCATAGTAGATTGCGGAACAATAACAACAACCTTTCCACCTTTTAAAATAGAATTTAAAAGGTGTTCGCTAAATGCAATTTCAGTTAAGTTTTTATCAATTTTACCTTGAGAATATGGTGGATTCATAAATCCAACATTTACCATAAAATCTTCTTGGAGTTTTAAAGGATTTTGTTTTAAAAAATCTTCATCATATAAATTACTCTTACCATCTCCTCTTAAAACCATATTTGCAGTAGCAACAGCGAACATAAAAGATTGTAATTCAAAACCAAAAAGCTGATTTTTCTTAATCTCTTCTTTTTGTGTTTCATTTTTTTGCTCTTAAAAGCATATAATCCATAGCGGTAATCAAAAATCCACCTGTTCCACAACAAGGATCAAGCATCTTGTCACTAGCTTTTAAATCTACTAAATCACAAAATAATTCTGTAATATGCGTAGGCGTAAGCACAATACCTAAAGTCTGTCCATCGCCACCGCTAAAACGCATAAACTCACTATAAAATATCCCTAAATAATCATCAGAATTCTTTATAGTATGAATAGATTCAAAAATATTTTCTTTAATATATTTTGCATAATGTCTTAAAGGAGTGCAGTTGATTTTAGAACAAATAAGCAAGGATATCCTGAATATTGTGGTGTTGTTAAAGATTTTGTAATTGTGATTGAAAATAAGGCAGATGTGAATAAGCATGTAAAATATAATAATAAAAATCTCATTTCGCAAGAACAAAAAGATGTAGAAAATTACGCACTCAATGGCGCTTTGTGGTATGCAAAGCATATTATTAAAAATCAAAATACTTATAAAAAAGTTTTTGCTATTGCTATAAGTGGAGATAGCAAAAAACATAAAATTACACCTTTATTTTTAGACAATGGAGCATTGATAAAAGAACCTTTGGAAGATATAGAAACTTTTATGCTTTTAAATGAGAAAAATATAGAAGAATATTACAAAAGAGAGGTTTTAAAGGAAGAATCTAATAAACAAAAAACAAAAGAAGAGATTGAAAAAATTGCTGCCACATTACATGAGGATTTAGGAAATTATGGGGCTTTAGATGATAGGAATAAGCCTTTGGTTGTAGCAGGGATTTTACTTGCATTAGCTGAAATGGAAGTTCAAAAATTGAATTTAAGCTATCTTAATAATGATGATATTAATACAGATGGAAATAAAATTTATGAGCTTATTGAAAAAAATCTTAAGCGTTCTCATCTTGCACCACAAATAAAACTTGATAAAGTTTTAACACAATTTTCCGTGATAAAAGACACTAAAAAGATTAATGAGCTTTGTGAAATTATTGATAAAAAAGGTTCCTTTTTTAGATGCATTACTTAAAGCTTCATTCAACTCTTTAATATCTGAACCTTGATAAGTCAAATTAATGTTTGCTTCTTTCAAAAGATCATATACCCATAAGTCCGTTTGCGCTTCTTTTTTTGCCATCACAAAACTCCATTTCTTTACAACTTTACTACCTTAGCGCCAAAACCACCTTGATTAATCGGAGCATCATTAAAGCTTTTTACACTTTTGTGAGCTTTTAAAAACTCTTTTACCGCAAAAGCTAATTTTCCTGTGCCTATACCATGATAAACTATCACCTCATCAAAACCTACTATCAAAGCATCAGAGATAAATTTATCTAATCTTTCAAGTGCCTCATCACTTCTTAAGCCGTGTAAATCTAAAGTCATATTTAAAGCACTTGGGCGGGTTATATTGACACTTGATTTTACCTTTTGTGTTGGGGTTTGATTGCTTTTTTTAAGAAGCTTTAAAGGCACACGCAAACTTAAACCATCACTTTGAATCATCGCATCATTTTTTGAAATTGCAGTGATTTTGCCTTTGATTTTTTCATATTTTACAAAATCTCCCACCCTAAGCTCTTCATTTTGTTCCATACTTGGTAAAACAATGCTTTTTTTAAGTTCACTGGCTTTGTTTAAACTTCTTTGTTTTTCTTTGATATCTTTTAGATTTATCGTTTTTTTAGCTTCTTCTATGGTTTTGTGGTATTTAAACTCTAAATTAGAAACAAGCTTTTTAAATTCTTGCTCATTTTTTTCTTTTTGATCTTTGAGTGAAAGTAAAATTTCATCTACTTTGGCTTCTTTTTTCTCAAGTTCTTCATTTTTCTTACGTAAAGAAAGCTCAAGATTGATATTTTTACTTACCATTTCTTCTAAATTTTCTTTATCTTCTCCATAAAGCTTTTTAGCATTTTGCACTAAATTTGCACTTATGCCATATCTTAAAGCCGTTTCAAACGCATAAGATTTGCCTATGGTACCTTTTAAAAACTCATATTTTGGGCGTGATAATTCCTCATCATACAAAGCAGCGATGAGTTCTACTTGTGAATTTTTAGCCAAAAGCATAGCAAGGCGTTTGTGGTGGGTTGTAATGATGATTTTATTATCTTGCTCTAAAAGCTTAGAAATAAGCTCAGTATATAAACACGCAGCTTCCTCAAAATCTGTCCCAAGCTCTATCTCATCAACCCCTAATAAAACATTTTTCTTACCCAAAAGCTTAGAAAAATGCAACATTCTTCCTGCAAAAGTAGAAATATCATTTTTTACATTTTGTGGATCTTCTAAAATCGCATCAAATTCTTTGAAATTTCCTATTTGGCTTTTTTGTGCGTTAATTTTCATAGGAAGCAAATACTTTGCAAGTAAAGCAGCGCTTAAAATTCCTTTTAAAAGCATAGACTTACCACCTGCATTTACACCTGTGATGATTAAAACTTTTTTATTAAATTCTATATTGATGCTTTTTGCATTTTTTAAAGCCGGATGTGCGAAGTTGTATAAGCTTAAATTATTAGAACTATCAGCTAAAACAAACTCATAATCATGTTTTTTAGCCATCAAAACTCTAGCGCTATAATGATCAAATAAATCAAAAGCATTATTGATAAATTTCAAAAACATCAAATTTTTATAAAAAATCAAGCTGATTTTTTTAGCATATTCATAAAAAATTTCTTCTTTAGCATCTTTGATTTCATCTATTTGACTTTGAATTTTTTCTACACTCAAAGGCACCACATAAAATCCACCACCACTACTCCTACCTATGATTTTTGCTTTTAAGACATGATTAAATCCACCGCGTAAAAGCAAAGCTTCCATATCATTGATAAGATGAATTTGCGTATCGATTAAATAAGCACTAAGATTTTTAGTATAGGTGAGTTTTTTAAATTCAGCTACCAAGCTTTCTTTTTTTATCTTTAAGGCTAAATTTAGATTAACAAGTCTTTCATCAACACTTTCTTTAATATCACCCTTTTCATCAAAATACTCAAAAAGCTCTAAAATAGCCTGTGGAATTTCTATTTTTAAAAGCCATTCTTTTAAGCTTTCTTCAAATTTTAAGCCCTTTAAGTATCTAAAATACATACAGATTTTAATAAATTCAAAGCTTTGACTTAAATGTAAAATTCCTTGCTTGCTAAGATGAGTTAAAGCACTATTTAGCTCTTCTATCATAGGTGGAGGATTAAAATCAATCAGCGAAAGCTCATTGATCCTTTTATAATGAAGCTTACTATCACCTTGTAAAAAAAAATCTTTATCTCTTGCAAAAAGCCCTTTAAAGTCTTCTATATAGCCATCTAAATCTAGCTTTTTAAAAAATTGCTCTTGCATTATTTATCTACCTTGCAATCTTTTATATCAAAAACATAGGCTTTAAATTGTTTATTTTTACCATTTGAAATAAAACTTTGCGTTCCATGCTCAAAGTTAAAATACTCTTTAGTGACATTAATATCTTTGCAAATTAGACTTTGTCCTTGTAAAAATGCATTGAGTGTTTCTTTTTTTAAAACACCACTTCTTGTAGCACTTAGCTCAAATTTAATCGCAAAGGCAATCATTAAAATCAACACTAAAATCAAAAGATAATTACTAATCTTGCCTATTTTTTTACGCAAAAAAACAAAAAAAAGCAAAATCGAAAAAAAAGCTAAGACATATAAAAAAATCTTAAACATACTTTCCCCTGAGCTTTGTGCTGATATCTCCTGCGCCAAAACCAATTACCAAGCCATTTTCAATCAACTTATCATCAAGATAAATAGCACTTTCTTCTCTTTTAATTTCTTTTATAAATTTAGCTTTTGGAAAGTATTTTTGCATATTAATTTCTATTTTAGCTTCCCCTGCTGCATACACAGGTAAAATATAAAGCTCATCAACATTTGCTAAAACCTCGCTAAAATACTCTATATTTGCACTTAAACGTGTATAACGATGAGGCTCAAAAATAGCTATGATTTTTTTATATCCAGCTAGTCTTGCATACTCACTTGCTGCTTTAAGTGTTGTTTTGATTTCTGTTGGATGGTGTCCATAATCATCAATCAAAGCCATATTTTCATTTGCAAACAAAATATCAAATCTTTTTTTAATCCCTTGATATTTTAAAAACTTAGCTTTTAGCTCTTCTGTGCTTATAAATTCACTCGCAGCCAAAATAGCCAAAGCAGCATCCATCGCCACATGCTCACCCATACCAAAAACGCTAAATTCACCTAAATCTTTAAGTGTAAAATAGGTTTTTGGCTTAAAATTTTCTACTTTCATATAAATATTTGTGATATCTTTACTTGGATAAAGTTTTTTTGCATTATTTAAATTTAAACTTGATAAAAACTCATCTTCAGCATTAATCACTTGAATTTTAGACAAACGCAAAAAGTCTTCATAAGCTTTATGTAATCTTGCAAGATCGTTTCCATAATGATCTAAATGTTCTGCTTCAACATTAGTCACTATAGCCAAATAAGGATTTGAATTTAAAAAAGAACTATCGCTCTCATCAGCTTCAAAGATGAGATTTTCACTTTCTTTATAAAGCATATTAGTGCCACTTTCTTTTAACACTGCACCAATAATCACAGAAGCTTCTATCAAGCTTGCTAAAATGCTTGAAGTTGTGCTTTTGCCATGAGCTCCCGCAACCGCAAAAACTCTTTTGTCTTTTAAAATCATAGGTAAGGCTTCTTTTCTTGAAAGTGTTGTGATGTTTTGCTTTTTTGCACTGATTAATTCTTCATTGTCTTCTTTAATAGCAGCTGAATACACCACTAAATCCACATCTTTGACATTGCCTTTGTGATGAGGAATTTTTATATCTATGCCTTCTTTTTCTAATTCTTTTGTGATTTTACTTTCTTTGATATCAGAACCACTGATCTTAAAGCCTTGCTCTTTTAAAAATCTCGCCAAAGCTGAAATTCCAATACCACCTATACCTATAAAATGAATTTTTTGCATTCTTGCCTCAAATTTTTTGAAAATTTAAGGCAAAATTCTATCATTTATTTACTAAAAATAAAATATAAAAAGCCCTTAGAGATAAAATCTACTCGCTATTATTTGATGTTTTGAGATTGACTAGTCTATAATTTAATTGCTTTTGAAACAACTCTTTATAATTTTTTGAAAATTTTTTATGATATAAATCTAGCTCAAAAGCCTTATTTGTGTATTTTATACTAGTATTATTTTCAAAATAATAACCATTATTTCCATCATAGACTCCATTTTGATCAATCCAAACAAGCTCATTAAAACCAAATTCTAACTTTTCATTTTTTATAGGTGCTAACATATTTCTTCCTCCTAAACTTAAATATTTTGTATCACTAAGAGTAAGATTATAAAGTGTTGGAAAAATATCCTTATGCGAACCCACACGGCTTTTATCATAATAAATATCATTTTTCAAATACTTTGAAAAAGGCACACTATAGGCAAAAGCTTTTTGGGATTTTATATCCATCTTAATATCTCTAAATCTATGATCACCTGTAGCAGCAATAATAATATTTTCTCTCAAACTACTTTCTTTTATGCGATCTAAAAATTTTCCAAATTCATCATTTGCATACGCATAAGCATTTAAAGCACCTATAGAATCACTGATAATAAATTGATTTAATATCTTTTCATCTAAAGCGTTCTCATCAATAAGTTGTGTTTTGCTTTTGTGTATATAAGGTCTATGAGTAGAAATACTAAGAGAAATAACAAGCGTAGGATTTGTAGCATTTTCAAAAATAGAATATATTTTTTTATACATAAACTCATCAGCTATACCGTATTTATACTTTGTTTTTCTAGCTTGTGGAAAATCTTGCATCAACGTATTTTCATCTATAATTTCATCTACACCTTGATTTTTAAAATAATTGCCAAGATTACACCAAGAAGCATTACCACTATAAACAAAAACTATTTTATACCCTGCATTCTTGTAAATTTGCAAAGGCGTAAAGGCTAATTTTTCTTTTTGATATAATCCATTTGAAATAATATTTGGACTTAAAAAAACCAAACGATTAAAACTTTCTATGGTATTGTGCACTAGATAAAAATCTAGTAAAAATAATATCTTGCTCAAAATGTTTTTTTAAATTTCCCAAAAGATTAGTGTTTTCAGTGCTAAACTCAGTTAAATTTAAACCAAAACTTTCCATGATATTAATATAAATATGATTTTTAACATGATTTTGATGTGTCAAAGTAGTATCAAACATAGGAAAAAGTTTTTCTTCTAGTTGATTAAGCTGTTTTATATCTACGCTTTTAAATTCTTGTTGATTTTTATACTCTTTATATGCCCATGAAAAAGCCATCAAAGGATTTATAGAAATTTCATTAAAAGCTTTTATGGTGCTAAATACATAACTTGAAGCTCTTAGCGCATTATAAGTAAAATGTCCTCTTAGCGCTACAATATAAGCATAAATTAGTAAAATGTTTAATAAAATAAAAAATACCAATTTTACTTTAATAGTCTCTAATTTTAAGCTAAGAATTTTAATATTAAAATAAAAACAAAATATACTAAAAATTACAGCTAATAACAATGCTTTTATAATAGGATAATCAGAAAAGACTATAGATAATATCGCCTTAGTATTATCATCTTTTAAACCAAAAATAAAAATATCAATTTTGCTTGCATAAAGTTGAAAATAATAATGCACAAACGCAGAAATTAAAATAACAAAAGCTATAAAAGCTATATAAAAACTAGAAAGATAAATATAAAATTTAGCGATTACCCCCCCCCATAGCGTGATATTTTCTATCTTTGAAAACCAAACTTATATAAGAAAACAAACCACACAAAAATAGAGGTAAAAAAATAGCACTAAAGGTTCTCATATCATGACCTAATCCATATACATATACCATTAAGCTATTTTCACTTTCATTGGTTAAATTTTTTATCATCAAAAACCTAACTAAAGCAAAAATTCCTATAAAAATAAAACTAAAAGAAAGAATTTGTAATAAAATTTTTCTCATTATACTCCTTTAAATAATATTTTCTTACTAAAAAGATTATTCTTCATAATTTTTTATAACCTTATCAAAACCCCATAAATTTCTAGCTTCATTTGCCTTACTAACTTCTACTACAAGCATTTCTTCTTGATCGCCAAGTTGCTCTTGCACTTCTCCAAAAGCATTGATAAAAAAACTATCTCCATAAAATTTCCACTCATTTTCTTGCTTTAAATTACCTATGCGATTAACCCTTAAAATGCTTGTTGAGTTTAAAAAGGCTCTTGTTTTTAAAAGTTCTAGCCATCTTTGATTGCTTTCAAAAGTACTAGCTGTAGGAATGATGACTAAGTCTATCTTTTTTTTCATGATCATTTGCCAAAAGATATCAAAATGTGCTTCAAATCCAAAAAGCAAAGCACATTTTAAACCCTCATGCGTGAAAGTAAAAAGTTTAAGTTTATCAGTTTTTTTATTGTTAAAAAATTTTTCTTCATTCCAGTGTGCATAAGGCATTAAAATTTGTTGCTCATATGCTTTTACATTTTGTGGGCTTACTTTTAAGCATAGTTTTTTTAAGCCGTCATTTTCAACACTTATGAAAGGTGCAATGATGTTTAATTCATATTTTTTAGCAAGTTTGATCAAGCTTGCTTTTTTACTTTGACTTTGTTCTTTAATCATACTTTTTGGCATAGTTTTTAGCTCACTAAAAAAACTATTTAAAACATACTCACCTAAAACCACCAAATTCGCGCCACTTTCCTTAGCAGCTTTTAGATAGTAATCAAGTCTTGATTCACTCAAAGCCAAAGTGGGAAATTGTAAAGCTACAATACTACTCATCTACTTGTTCGATTTCTAATTTAGCATTTTCAAGCATAGTTCTTGCTTGCTTGATACTTTTTAAACCTTCTTTATAAATTTCTACACAAGTTTTAAGGTCTAAATCTTTATCATTAAGTTTTTCTAAAGAAAGCTCAGCTTGTTTGATATGATCTTCAAATTCCATTAATTACTTACCTTATAATTTGGCGCTTCAGCAGTGATAGTTACATCATGCACATGGCTTTCTTTTAATCCTGCTGCGGTGATTTCTACAAATTCAGCTCTTTCTTGGAAAGCTTTGATATCCACTGCACCTACATAACCCATAGAAGATCTAAGCCCACCTAAAAGTTGATGCACTACACTTTTTATACTCCCTACATAAGGCACCCTACCTTCAATACCCTCAGGCACAAGCTTATCTTGAGCTGTACCTTCTTGGAAATATCTATCTGAACTTCCTTTTTGCATAGCACCTAAGCTTCCCATACCACGATAACTCTTATATTGTCTTCCTTGATAAGTAAATAACTCACCTGGACTCTCATCAGTTCCTGCTAAAAGTGAACCTATCATCACACTACTTGCTCCTGCTGCGATAGCTTTTGCAATATCGCCTGAGTATTTTATACCCCCATCAGCAATCACTGGTACACCATATTTACTTGCTTCTATCGCACATTCATCTATAGCTGAAATTTGAGGTACACCCACACCCGAAACAATACGCGTTGTACAAATACTACCAGGTCCTATACCGATCTTAATAGCATCTGCATCTGCTTCACATAAATCTTTAACCGCTTTAGCGCTAGCAACATTTCCTACTATCACATCTACATTAAACTCAGCCTTAATTGCTTTTAATGTATCAATAATACCTTTAGAATGTCCATGCGCACTATCCATTACTATAACATCAACTTCAGCTTCTACTAAAGCCTTTACACGATCAAGCTGACCTACACCCACAGCCGCAGCCACTCTTAATCTTCCATAGGCGTCTTTATTTGAATTTGGATATTCTTTACGCTTTTTTAAATCTTTTATAGTGATTAAGCCTTCTAAGTGGTTATTTTCATCTACAATAGGAAGTTTTTCTACCTTATTAGTAGAAAAAATCCTTTCTGCATCATCTAAAGTAGAACCCTTTTTAGCAGTGATTAAAGGCATTTTTGTCATTACATTTTCTACTAAATTATCAAAATTAGCTTCAAATCTCAAATCACGATTAGTTAAAATTCCTATTAGAGTTTTATTCTCATCTACCACAGGAACTCCTGAAATTCTATATTCAGCCATGAGTTCTAATGCTTCTTTCACACTTGCTTTAGGCCCTATATAAATAGGATCCATAATCACGCCACTTTCACTTTTTTTAACTCTTTTTATCTCTCTAACTTGTGAAGCTATGTCCATATTTTTATGGATTACCCCTATGCCACCAAGTCTTGCCATCATAATAGCGGCTCTATGCTCAGTAACTGTATCCATAGCAGCTGAAATTAAAGGCATATTCAAAGTGATATTTTTTGTAAGCCTTGTTTTAATATCTACTTCTTTAGGTAAAACCTCAGAATATTGAGGAACTAGTAAAACATCTTCAAAAGTCAAAGCGCGTTTTATGATTTTCATAATTTTTCCTTTATTTGTTTTTGATAATTTCTTCCAAGCTCAAAGCACCATCTAATAAAGTTTGCTCATCATAAGCTTTACATATAAGCTGAGCAGAGATATTAAGTCCATTTTCATCTTTTCCTACTGGCACGCTAATGCCACCAAGTCCTGCTAAATTCACTGAAATAGTAAATACATCTTCTAAGTACATTTGCACTGGAGTTTTTATATCGTTAAAGCCAAAAGCAACACTTGGAGCAACTGGCATAAAAATCAAATCACAATCATTTAAAATTTCTTCATATTTTTGCTTGATAAATCTTCTAGCCTTTTGTGCTTTGATATAGTATGCATCATAATACCCACTACTTAAAACAAAGGTTCCTAGTAAAATTCTTCTTTTTACTTCCTCTCCAAAGCCTTCACTTCTACTATTTACATACATTTGGCTAAGATTGTCACATTTTTCGCTTCTTCTACCATATCTTACACCATCATAACGACTTAAATTTGCACTTGCCTCAGCTGCTGCTATGATATAATAAGCTGCAACATCAAATGTAGAATCCATTAAGTCTTTATAAACAATCTCATGGCCATTTGCTTTTAACATATCTATGGTTTTTAATAAGGCCTGTTTTACATCATCATTAGTTTGCTCTACATAGTTTTTAATCACAGCTATTTTTAGCTTTTTATTTGCATTTAGTTTTGGCGCGGTTGGTTCAAAAGCTATGTTTACGCTTGTGCTATCTTTTTCATCATAACCTGCAATAGCATCATATAAAATTGCAGCATCTTCAACACTTTGCGTTAAAACTCCGATTTGATCAAGGCTTGAAGAATACGCTGCTAAACCATACCTGCTAACTCTTCCATAACTTGGCTTAAATCCAACACAACCACAAAAAGCAGCAGGCTGTCTTACCGAACCACCTGTATCCGAACCCAAACTTGCTAAAGCTATCCCTGCAGCAACTGCAGCAGCACTCCCTCCACTACTTCCACCTGGGACTTTGGCATTATCAAGTGGGTTTAAAGTCTTACCATAAAAAGAAGTCGCACTCGTACTTCCCATAGCAAACTCATCCATATTACATCTTCCAAATGGAGCAAAATTATTTTTGCGTAAATTTACAATAGCGTTTGCATCATAAGGAGCTACATAGCCTTGTAAAATTTTAGAACCACAAGTTAATTCCCAATCTTTTACACTAATATTATCTTTTATAGCTACTGGCACACCTGCACCTGAAGTGCTTAAGTCTTTATTTAAAAATTGCTCTACATAAGCACCTAAATGCTTTTGCTGATGTGCTTTTTCATTTAATTCTTTTTTTAGATTTTCTAATTCTTCATTTGAAAATTTCAAAGCTTCTTTTAAAGTTACCATTATTTATCCTTAAATTTTTTAACCAAATAAAACAAAAAAAGCGTGATAAATAAAAAGCTCAATAAAGTAATCACCACCACGCTAAAAGGTAAAGCTTGCTCAAACATTTTTTGCTTTTTCCACGCTATTACATCTTGGACATAAGCATTCTTCTTCTTTTGCTAAAAACTTCCAACATCTTGGACACTTGTGCAATGAAGAGCGCACGATTTTAAAACTATGATCATCTATTTTAAACTCACTCAAAGCTTCTTTATCACCTAAGCTTTCTACCGAGCTTACCATAAACCAATCAGCTACTTCTTCAATATCTTCACTCAAAAGCTCATTTGCGCTTATTTGCAAGCTTAACTCTAGGGTTGATTTGATGATTTTATCTTTTTTTAACACATCAACAAGCTCAAAGAATTTTTCTCTTGATTTTATAAATAATTCATCTTCGATTTTATACTCATAATCAAAGCCATTTTTTAATACCAAATCAAACACATCTTTAGCATTTTCTTTAATAGCCACATTTGCATGCTCTAAAGCTTCATCTATGGTGTAAGTTAAACTTGGAGCTAAAAGCGCAAAAAGTTTTCTAGCTATTAGCACCATAGCACTTTGCGCACTTACTCTTTTTGTATCATCTTTTGCATTACAATATAATCTATCTTTGCACACATCTAAGTAAATTCCACTTAAATCCGCACTTAAGAAATTTAAAAGTACACTAAAGCCTTTTGCAAATTCATATTTTCCAAAAGCAGCTTCACATGCTTCAAAAACAACTTTTGCACGCATTAAGATCCACTTATCTAAAAGTGTGAAATTTTTTGTTTCTAAAAATTCCATATCATTAGTATTTGCAAGTAAAAATCTTATAGTATTTCTTATCTTTCTATACTGCTCGCTTACTTGTTTTAAGATATTATCTGAAATTTTTAAGTCCGTTGAATAATCACTAAGCATTATCCAAAGTCTTAAAATTTCTACCCCATAATTTTTAGCTACATTTTGAGGTAAAACCACGTTGCCTTTTGATTTACTCATTTTTTGACCCTTTTCATCAACAGTAAAGCCATGAGTAAGTATGTTTTTATATGGGGTTTTGTGATTAATCACGGTAGAAATTAAAAGTGAGCTTTGAAACCACCCACGGTGCTGGTCACTTCCTTCAAGATACATTGAAGCTTGATATTCTCCTGCGTCATATCTTGCTGAGTTTAATACTGCTTCCCAAGTACTACCACTATCAAACCAAACATCTAAAATATCATAAACTTTTTCTAAATTATTTGGATCATATTTACTATTTGGCGGCAATAAATCTTTTATTTCTAAATCCCACCACGCATCAGCTCCATTTGCTTCAAAAATTCCCACCAAATGATCTAAAATATCATCATCAAAAATCACTTCTTTGGTGTTTTTATCTCTAAAAAATGCGATAGGCACACCCCAATCTCTTTGTCTTGATATACACCAATCAGGGCGATTTTCTATCATAGAGCTAAGTCTTTTTACTCCACTTTCTGGGTAAAATTTCACATTATTTAATTGTTCTAGCGCTAACTCTCTTAAAGATTTTCCATCTAGCTTTTTCTCATCCATTAAGATAAACCATTGTTTTGTGGCTCTATAAATAACCGGTTTATGCGTTCTCCAACAAAATGGATAAGAATGTGTAAATTTAGAACTTTCAAGCAAAGCTTCGCCAAGTAATTCTAAAATACGCTCATTTGCTTTAAAAATATGAAGTCCTATAAACTCATTTAGCAAATGTTCTGGTAAAAGCCTTTTAGCTCTTAGTGTTTCATCATAACATCCACCATCATCTACTGGCATAATCACTTCAATGCCATATTTTAAGCACACATAATAATCATCCTCACCATGTCCTGGTGCAGTATGCACAAGCCCTGTTCCACCTTCCATTAAAACATGATCACCTAAAATAAGAGTGGATTTTCTTTGATTGAGTGGATTAATAGCACTTAAATTTTCAAATTCAACACCTAAAAGTTCTTTTTGAATTTTTCCTTGAGTGAAGTTTTTATTGATCATATTTTCAAGCAAGGCTTTAGCAAAAATATAACCTTCTTCAGTGATAACATATTTTTCATTTGGATTTAAAGATATAGCTTGATTTGCCGGTAAAGTCCAAGGCGTGGTAGTCCAAATAACTGCTTTAGCTTTTTTTACACCTAGCTTTTCAAGGGAAGTCTTATCAAGCTCAAAAGCTACAAAAATAGAATAATCTTCTTTATCTTCATACTCTACTTCAGCTTCTGCTAATGCACTCTTAGCAGCCCAACTCCAAAAAACAGGCTTGCTTCTTTCTAGTAAAAGTCCTTTTTTAGCGATCTTACACAAAGCTTTGTAAATGTCAGCTTCAAAAGCATTTTTCATAGTCAAGTATGGCTCATCCCAATCAGCAATCACACCCAAAGACTTAAATTCATCTCTTTGGATATTTACAAATTCTCTCGCATGCTCTCTACAAAACTCACGAATTTCTTTTTTGCTTAAACTTTGCTTTTTATCTTTAAGTTTAACCTCAACTTGCTGTTCTATCGGCAAACCATGACAATCCCAACCCGGAGTAAAACGCACTTTTTTACCTTGAAAATAATGCATTTTTATGATGATATCTTTTAAAATTTTATTTAAAGCATGGCCAATATGCAAATGTCCATTAGCATAAGGAGGGCCATCATGCAGAGTAAAACTCTCACTTACCCCTTGTCTTTTTTGTTTCATTTTTTCATAAGCATAGTTGTTTTCAAACCACTTGCTAAAACGCTTAAGCTCAAGCTCTGCTAAATTTGCACGCATTGCAAAAGTCGTATTTGGAAGCAATAGCGTATCTTTATAATCCATATAATCCACCTTGAAAAATTTAAAAATAGTAAATTCTACTTAAAATACTTTTAATTTGCACTTATTTTTTTGTTATAATCGCAAGAAAAAAAGGAAAATCATGAAACATCTTATCATCATTATAGGTAGTGAAATCATCATTAATGAAAATTATATGCATTATATACAAGAAGAATACAAAAAGCAGTTTTTAGAACTTCATGAGCTAAAATTTATAAACAAACCTGACAAAGAACTTCCTTTTTTACTTGAAAAACTTTCTAAAGAATATAACTATATAACCATTTTTAGCATTAGCGAATACTATACAACCATAGCTAAAATCATAGCAACCTTAAATGATGATGTTTTAATATTAGAAAATAACACCTTAGTGCCTTCAAAAGCTTTGCGTGAAAAAAATTCCTTTTTAAGCTCTTTTGAGCAATGTCATATTAATTTATTAAACATAAATATAGAGCAAAAATTGCCTTTAATTTTACAAAATCCTGAGCTTGACTATGCCTATTTTTGTCTTTTAGATATAGATGAAACGAGTGCAAATATCCTACTTAGTACACTTACTACTTCTTTTGAAATTCAAACTAGCTCAAGTGCATTATTAGATAATCTCATTTGTATTAGAGCAAGCGCTAGTCAATATGGAAAACTAGAAGGATTTTTAAAAGGAGTGTTTAAACTTTTTACAGGCAAAGTATTTTTAGGAAATGATCCTATTAAATTTATAGCTAAAAAACTTTTAGAAAAAAACTTAAAAATTTCCTTTGCAGAAAGCTGTACTGCAGGGCTTTGTGCTTCAAAATTTGCTGAAAATTCAGGAATTTCTAGTGTGTTTGAGGGTTCTTTAATCACTTATTCTAATCGTTTGAAAAATTCTTGGCTTGGAGTAAGTAATGATACCTTAGAAAGTGTTGGAGAATACTCTGATCGTTGTATTTATTTTATGCTAAAAGGGGTTTTTAAAACCACAAATTGTGATTTTGCTTTAGCGCTTAGTGGGGTAGCTGGAGAAGAAAATGATAAAAATACCAAAGCAGGCACCATCTACATAGGAGCTATGTATAAAGATGGAACCTTTTTGCAAGAATGCATTCACATACAAGGCAATAGAAACTACACAAGAGAACAAGCTAGTTTGGCTGCATATTGTTTAATGCTTAGATTAAAACCTGAAATTTTCTTTGGTGTTTAACAAATCTTGTGCGCTAAAATTCGTACATTTTTAAAAATTTAAACATTATTGCAGAAATTTAATTTTATTTTCTAAAACACTTTTTGGGGTAAGTCCGATGAATTTTTCATTTATTTTGCCTTTTTCATCATAAAAAACTATCACAGGCACACCATAAATTCCACCCACAGCTTTAGACAAAAATGAACTTGCTTTGGCTTCATATAAAAGTGGTAAATCTAGCTTTTTTTCCAAAAGAATTTTTTGAGCTTCTTCTTTTGAATTAGCTCCATTCAGTACCGCTAAAATAGGAAAGTTTCTTTCTTTATAAAGCTCGTTTAGCTTAGGAATTTGCGCACTACACGCACCACAATCTTGCGTGAAAAAAAATAAAGCATAAGCTTGATTTGCATTTTGCGTTTTTAAGGTTTTTTCAAAACCATCATATTTGAAAGTATAGTTTTGATTTGAATTTAGGGTTTGAAATTCATTATTCGAGCATGCACTAAAGAAAAAAACACTTATTAAAGCCAAGAAGCAATAGATGCTTTTAGTTGCGACCATGGTTTTTCTCCTATAATTTTATCTTGTACAATCCCATCTTTAATGACAAAAGTAGTTGGCACCGCAAAAACACTAAATCTTTGCCATGAGATATCTAAATCATCTTGCAAAAATGTGATATTTTTGTAATCATATTTTGTAGCAAATTCTTCAAAATCTTTACCTTTATCTATAGAATCAAGCGCTAAAATAGTCATTTTTTTAGGGTATTCATTGACTAGTTTTTCCAAAAGTGGTAAGTCTTTTAAACAAGATGCACAACCTTGCTCCACAAAGGTTAAAACGATAAGATTATCAAAATCAGCTAGTTTGATTTTCTCACCTTCTAAATTTTTTGCTGCGATTTCTGGTGCTTTTAAGCCTATTTTACCACCATTTTTATTGTTGTTTTCAAAACACGCACTTAAAAAAACTAAACATAAACAAGCTAAAATTATACTTTTAATTTTCACTTTTCATCACTCCATGGCTTAAAATGATAGTTCTATCAGCAAAGGTGGCTAAGTCTGGATTGTGAGTGATTAAAACTATAGTTTTGCCATCTTGTTTTAATTTACAAAAAAGCTCTAGAATGTTTTTTTCATTTGCCTCATCTAAATTTCCAGTTGGCTCATCTGCTAATAAAATTTCAGGATCATTCACCAAAGCTCTTGCTATACATAGCCTTTGTTGCTCCCCGCCACTTAATTGGCTAGGTAAATGCGTAAGTCTGTGTGAAAGCCCTACTTTTTCTAGTGCCATTATAGCGTCTTTTTGTTCTATACTTGAGTGATAAAACTGAGCCAGCATAACATTTTCTAAGGTATTTAAATAAGGTATTAAATGAAATTGTTGAAAAATTAAGCCTATTTTTTCCCTTCTAATTACACTTTTTTCTTCTTCGCTTAAATTTCCAACTTCTTTATCATCTAAAAAATACTCCCCACTACTTTGAGTATCCATCAAAGAAAGTATATTTAAAAGCGTTGATTTACCTGAACCTGATGGACCCATGATAGCTAGCCATTCGCCTTGCTTTACTTCTAGGTTGATATTTTGTAAAGCTTTAACTTCATTAAAATTACGATTTAAATTTGAAATTTTTATAATATTTTTCATCACTCACCCTTTAAATTTTCACAAACATTGATTTTTAAAGCTTTTTTTAGCGGTAAGATACTTGCAAAAAATGCAAATACTAAAGAAACAAGCACCGCAAAAAACACTGAAAGCAACCTAAAATCTATACTTGCATTAAAAATCAAATACCCAAAAATATTTGCCAAAAAATATCCACAAAAAGCACCGAGCAAACTCGCACTTAAACTTAAAATAAACACTTCAGCTCCAAAGAGCTTAATAACTTCTTTATGCTTAGCTCCTAGTGCAAGGTGCAAGGCTATTTCTTTTTTTCTTGAAAAAATCACTGCGCTAAGAGTGGTATTTACACTCAAAGAACTAATGAGTAAAATCGTTAAACTAATCAAAGCCATTAAAGCTTTAATCTTTTCTAAAATCACACCTTCGCTAATGGACACTGAAGCTATGACTTTGGCTTCTACATTAGCCTTGCTAAGTTCTTTTGCTTTTTGATCTAAACTTTCATAATCACCTAGTAAAATAGCTTGAGCATAATTTATCACTTCTTTAGCTGCTAACTCTTGTGCTTTTTTTAAAGAAATGATTAAAACCCCATCTTGCTCATCGTTGCTTCTTAAAATAGCTTTGATTTTTACTTTGACTATTTTGGAAATACTTGGATTATAAATTTGTAATTCTTGTCCTATTTTAAGCTCAAGTTGCTTAGCTAAATCAGCCCCTACAAAGGCACTATCTTCACTAAAATCACTCAAAGAAAAACTTCCTTTTAAAACCTCCATAAAAGGCTTGGTAAGCTTTAAATTTGCAAAATCAACCCCAACAACTACCGCACTTGAACTTTCAAGATTATAAAAACCATATAAAAATGGGGTTAAAGCTTTTGCTTTCAAATTTTCTTTGACTTGATTAAATTCATCCATGCTTAAAAACTCACCGTCTTTTGGCGTGATGATAAAATTAGCTCCATAAGCCTTTAATTCTTTAGATAATTTTGTGTCAATATCAAAATAAATATTAAAAAATGAAGCACTGACCATAGCACCCATAAACACAGCTATAAAAATAATACAAACTCTTTTATAAGAAAAAATAAGAGATTTAAAAACCTCTTGCATAAAAAAATTATTTGCCATATAAAACCTCTGAAGTAGAAAGTTTAGAAATTCCTTTAATAGAGAACAAACATCCTAAAAATACTATAAGCACCGCAAAAAATAAGCAAATTGGTAAAATAATCCAAGATATAGCAATAGTATGATCAAATATACTTAGAGCAATAACTTCTGAAACTCCCACACCAAAAGTAAAACCAAAAACTGCTCCAACCAAAGCTACTACAACCCCTTCTAGTACAAAAATCATATAAATTTGCAAAGTGCTAGCACCCAAAGCTTTTAAAAGTCCTATTTCGCTTTTTCTTCTAGAAATATCTGCACTCATTAAAGATGATATGGCTATGGAAGCTACGATTAAGCATATAATGCTAACTACTGCCATTAAAGATTGAATTTTGGATACTATCAAACTTTCTGCATCTGAAATCGCACTCACTACTTTTGTGCTAGCGCCTTTAAAATCTTCTGCGATTTGATAAGCAATAGAACTTACATAAGCGGTACAATACCACTGATCATACTCAAGCTGATCAAGACTATCTACATCACGTCTTGCTTTTTGTGCTAAATCATTTTCAGGTATAGTCAAAGCTGAAACTTCTGCTTTGGCAAATAAACCTTCTTTTCTAGAAAGTTTTTGTGCTA
Source organism: Campylobacter sp. W0066.2 (assembly GCF_024723515.1). Classification (NCBI taxonomy): domain Bacteria; kingdom Pseudomonadati; phylum Campylobacterota; class Epsilonproteobacteria; order Campylobacterales; family Campylobacteraceae; genus Campylobacter; species Campylobacter sp. W0066.2. The sequence continues at coordinate 43,840 of NZ_JANQCV010000006.1, forward strand.
AAAGTAAAGAAGTAATGATTTTATTTGAAAAGGCTTGAGTTAAGTCTATAATACCAACAATTTTTACTTTAAAAATTTGATCATTTTGCATCAGGGTGATTTCATCATCTATTTTTAAATCATACTTTTGCACTAAGTCTTTTCCTAGCATTATTTCATCTAAACTATCATCTTTTGGGTAGTTTCCTTTGATTTGACTATATTTGTATAATTCTTTAATACCCGCATAAAAATCATCATCATCTTGAATCTTTATAGCCTTATCAAAATAAGTTCCCACTAAAGAGATATTTTCATAATTTACATTTGGAGTTTGAATTTTTACCTGAGTATCTAAAAATGGCGCAAAGGCATTGATATTATTTCTCCAAAAAATTTCTTTTATAGTATGGATCTTGTTTTCTTCTAAAAAATTTTGATTTTTCAAAGGCTCATAAATTTTATTACCCACTTCTACACTCAAACTTGCGCCTTTAGGTAAAACTAAAATGTTCGATCCATAACTTCTTAATTCTTTTGTAATTTCATTACCTATACCCAAAGTAAGATTTAACATAGTAGCCATAAGTAAAGTAGCTAAAAAAATCGTTAGCAAAGCTAGGGATTTTTGAATTTTATTTTGAAAAATAGAGTTTTTTACAATCTTAACTTGCATAGTCATTTCCTAATAAATTATGAATTCTATATTTTGAAGTCTTATTCATATCGATGTATTTTAAAGGATCGTTTTTAAACTCTTCATAATTTTTTTCATTAGCAAAAAAATATGTTCTTCCTTTATAAACATAAGATCTTGGTGCTTTTAAGTTAATAAGCTCAGTATGATCAATAGGATCATAAACTTTCTTTTCTACTACTTGAGTGAAAAAATTTACCCCATCTAAAATTTCTGAAAAAGGTATGATAACCTTACCATTTTCAAATTTATATTTCATAGGGATAGGATTACACCCACCTGCCTTACCTACACTTGGTAAGAAAATTCTAACATTGCATGAAATACAAATTAACTCTCCACCTTTTTTAACATAACCCATATCCCCACATATGCTACAAGCATCAAAAACTGCTACTGGAGAGTCTTTATCTTCTCTTTTGTTAATTAAGAAAAATCTCACTACCTTACCTTCATCACTAATATAAGCAAAGCGGTGTAAATTATTATCTCTTAAAATAGCTACATCAAAAACAAATTCATCATTTTCATTTGGCTCTACATAGGTTGGCTCGTCTATGGTTACCGGTCTTGAAGTATGCAAGTCATAAAAGAGAAAAATACAAAGACTCAAAATCATAGCACTAAAAATACTTGCACTAAAATTAGTTATAGTTGAATTTTTTGCTTGATTTTTTCTAAATTCTATATCAAAATCTTTTTTCTTGCTGTTGTCACTCACTCTTTGCTTTAGAGCTAAAACTATGCAAATAAATAATGATAAAAACCATATGTATGCATAAAATTTAGCATAATATACACTTTTTGCCACATAGCTTAAATATAAACTTTCTGTTTCTATCACACCTTCTCTCATAAGGTACAATAAAATTTGCGCTAAAGCTTCATTTAGATAAAAAATCACGATAATGAGTAAAAATAAATTTAAAAACTTAAATTTAAATCCCCTTAACCATCTTGTAAAAAGATAAACCCCAAAACACATAACAAAAGCAAGCAAAATAAGCCCAAAAGAACTAATCGCTAAAGAATCTAAAAAATTAGTGCTTAATATAGGAAAGTCAATAGAAATATGTAAGTATTTTATACCAAAAGCAAAAGATAATAAAAAAAGCAATATTGCTTGAATTTTTTCTTTTAAAAAATTATTTTTTATAAAAGAAAAAATGATAATACCCAAAGACAATAAAACAAATAAAATATCATTAGAAAAATATAACAAATCATAACTTAGTGTTTTAGCGCTAATAAAAAAGGCAAAATAAGAAAAAACAAAACCCACAAAAGCAAGTTTAAACACTAAAGAATTTTTTAAATTATAAAAAAATAAAGCACTCAAAAGCGCATAAGAAAAAAATACTCCAAAAAAATGTACAAAATAAATCGACATAAGCTCTTCTTTGATAGAATTTATTTATAAAATCAATAATTTCATAAATAAACCCTAGCAAAAAGCTAGGGAAAAATCACTTAGGTTTTCCTGCGTATTTGAAGTTATATTTAACCGAAAATGGCTCAAACCACTTGCCAACACCTGTTTCTTTATCAACATGGCGTCCAAAACCTTGTTTTTCTGGGCTTTCTATTAAAAATACTAACTCATAATTTCCTATGCCTGTATCCATTTTTAAATTTGCACCATAGTGAGGGCCATCATCTGCTACCATAGGCATAAGAATTCCTGTTTTTACTTTACCATTATCTAAATTTGTAAGCTTATAAGCTATAGTTAAATAAGGGATCCAAAAACCTTCTGGAAAGCCGTTTTTATTGCCCTTTAATGCATGGATATCTGCTTCAAGGTGAATATCTGCTAAACTTGCTGCAAGATCAATCCCTCTTGGTTCCATTTCGATTGGTTGTAAATAAACCGCTGCTATTTCCATACCATTTAACTCATAAGGATCGCCAATTGGCACCTCTGCTGCAAAAACTGAACTAGCTAAAATACTAGCTGCTGCGCCTAAACTTAATAAAGTTTTTTTCATATTTTTTCCCTTTTATCTGAAATTTGCTTTGTTATAAAAATACCCATAATGAGTAAGATTAAAACCATAAACTGAGGTATGATGCTCTCATAGTAAGGATAAATTCCAAGCCATAAAATTCCTTCAAAATCAAAAGGAAGTAAGCTTGGGGTGATAACCTTAGCTTCTATGAACTCACCAATGCCTTTGCCTGTAAAGACAAAGACCATATAAAAAATAATGTATGAAGTTATATAGAAAAATTGTTTTACTGGTATTTTTAAAGCACCAGCTTTTAATAAATAATAAAGTATGATAAGTATAATTAATCCACTAGCTAATCCTATAAATATAAGACTATAATCTATGCTTGTTTTTGCATCAAATAATAAAGCCTGATAAAAAAGAATAGTTTCAGCACCTTCTCTATATACAGCTAAAAACACACTAAACCATAAGGTTTTTGCTGAATTATTTGAGATAGCTTCAACTGCTTGAGTTTTTACATAATTTGCCCATTTTTTATTTTGTGCATTTGACAAAAGCCAAAAACCCACATAAAATAATAATGCAACAGCCACAAGCATAGTAATGCCCTCTAAAAGTTCTCTGCTTTGTCCTGCTTGTTCTTTAAAAATCCACGATATAAAAAATGCCGTTACAAAGCTTAAAAACACTCCACTCCAAAGTGCTGAATATACTATATTTAAACGCTTTTTATTGCCACTTTGAACTAGGTATGAAACTATAGCTACAATGATAATTAAAGCTTCCAAACCCTCTCTTAAAATAATACCTAAAGCCCATATAAATAAAGACATAGGCGAGGATTCTTGAATTTTATCCAAAGAGCTTTCTACTAAGGTACTAAGCTCATCAAAATTTTGCTTTAATTCTTCTTTAGAGGCACTTGCCTTAATAAGTGCAACACCTTTTGAAAAATAACTTTCTATTTTTAATTTTAAAGCACTATCAATAGTACCAATTTTACTTTCCATACCACTTGCTTCAAAAATATCCAAATACACATTTTGTAAAGCATCTATACTATTTAAATTAAATCCCTCATAATTTTGCAAAATATCATTAAGAGCAATTTTCATATCATCATATACTTTAGTATAGTTTTTAGCGCTCATAGCGCTCTCGTCAAAACCTTTAACCTGAAGTAAAGCTAATTCCTCTTTAGGTAATGCTAAAAACGCTTCATATAATAAATCTGATATACTTGAAATTTCATCTCTGATAGTTTTTTCATCTAAAGTATTAGCATTGATTTTTCTTATAATAGTTCTAAGCTTGGTTTGAATTTTTTTATCCACCCCTGCTTTAGTATATCTTGCTACTAAAACTTCTACTTTTGAGTTTCTATAGTCTTCAAACAATGCTGATTGAATCAAATCTTTAGCTTTTTGATAGTCTTTATTTATAAAAGCTAATGCAGCTTGATCAAGCTTTGAAATCATAGAATCCATCAAAAATTGCAATCTTGCATCCAAAGCTGAAGCTTCTTGCAAAGCTAGTAATACTTCATCTTTTTGAGTGTTTTGCTCTTGAGTAGCCAAACTTTGAGTTGAGTTTTGCGAAGTTTGCTCTTTAACATCTTCTCCAAGTAAAGCTACAAACATCGCCTCAGCTTGCGCTTGGCGCTCTTTTTCTGCTTTTAAAGATGAGCTTTCGGCTGCTTTTTTATCATAATTTACATCACTAGCTTCAGCTTTAAGCTGAAAACCTTTTTCTAAAATAGGAACTATTTCATCTAAATCAAAATACAAACTACTAATCAAAGCTTCTATTTTAGAAAAATCTTCTTTATCTTTATATAGCTTTCTTAAATTAACAAATTTACGCTCCATAACAATGGCTTTTCTACCGACATTACGTCCAATAGAACCTTCCATGATTTCAAAATGCTGAAAGTATGCATCTTCTGCCTTTTTTTTCGCTTCTAAATTTTTATTTTCTTTATATAAAATCATACTTTCATTTAAAATTTGTTTGATTGCTTGAGCTTCTTTTTGATAACCAATCTCTCTAGCATAAACAATAGAACAAAATAAAAAAATCATTAACAAACTTATTTTTTTAAACACTATTTTACTCCGAAATGATATTCATTTTTAAAATCATAGTCGCAAGTATAGTACTAGCTTTCTTAAATTTAGATAAACATTATCATTATTTATTTCATAATAAATAATACAAAAATACTACAAAATGCTACTTTTAGCTACAAAATAAGCTAAAAAATTCTTATTTTTAAGAATATTGTTTATTTTTTATTTATTTTAATCATAAAAATAAGTTTTTCTTTGCTAATATGTGTTGTTTTTAAAATTACAAGTAGTTTTTGTGTTAGTAATCACTCATTAAAAACCAAGCAAGTTCAAAAAAATGTTAAAAAATTTAGGTTTTTGGGTGATTATAGGAATTATAGCTGATATTAGTCTTGGTTTGTTAGATAAAGAGCTTGCATTAGCTAGTAAAATCGGAGTGGATTATTTTATACAAGCTTTAAAAATTCTCATAGGACCTATTATATTTTTAACTATTGTTTCAGGAGTTGTTAGTCTTGAAAGCTTAAAACAAGTTGGAAGTATAGGGTGCTAAAGCTTTATTATACTTTGAAGTAATGAGTACTTTTGCTTTAGCTATTGGTATTTTTATGGCAAATATTATGAGACCTGGAAAAGGAATGAATCTTGATCCAAGTACCTTAGTTAAAGATAGTGTAGCTCAGTTTGTCAATAACAATATAGAAATAAGCGCGCAAAATGAGATTTTGCATATTTTAAAAGATGCTATACCTACTGACATCATCGCTGCTTTTAGCGAAGGAAAAACCTTGCAAATCTTAGTTATAGCTCTAGCTTGTGCTTTTATTATTTCGCTTATGAGAATTGATGAGAGAAAAGCAATACAAAAAACATTAGAAATAATGCAAAGCTTTGTTTTTAAAATTCTAGAAATCATTATGTATTTTTCTCCTATTGCTGCTTTTTCTACGATGGCTTTTTTTAGTGGCAAAATATGGGCTTGATTTTTTATTAAATTTAGGATATTTGCTTATTGTTATGCTACTTGCTTCTTTGCTTTTTATCTTTGGAGTTTTAGGACTTATTTGTTTTATTGCCAAAGTTAATATTTTTAAATTTATGCGTTTTATTTCAAGAGAAGTTTTGATAGTTTTTGCCACAAGCTCTAGCGAATCAGCATTAGCTCCACTTATGAGAAAACTTGAAAAAGCAGGAATTTCAAAGGCCACTGTGGGTTTAGTATTGCCAACTGGGTATAGTTTTAATCTTGATTGTACTAATATTTATTTAGCTATGAGTTTGATTTTCCTTGCGCAAGCTTTTAATGCAGAGCTTTCTTTAACGCATGAAATTAGCATTTTAATCGTACTGATGATAGCTTCAAAAGGTGCAGTTGGTGTAACTGGTTCAGGTTTTATCATACTAGGAAGTATGCTGGCAGCTTTATCTAATATACATATAGCAGAAGCTAATAATGGCTTAGGGGCAAGCTTGGGAGAGGTTTTACCTGTGGCTGCTATTTCTATACTTTTGGGCGTGGATAAATTTATGTCTGAAATTCGTGCAGTAGGAAATTTATGTGGTAATAGTGTAGCAGCTTTAATCGTAGCTATTTGGGATAAACAAATAGACTGGGAAAAATTCCGCTACGCTCTTGATAATCCTAAAGAATTTACAAACGCAGGTTTTGATTAAAAAACCTCTTTTTGTATTTTTTCTACATATTTTTCTCTTAGCTTTTGAGTATAAAAACCCACCTTACCATCATTAATTACCCTACTATCTGCTTTTATAACACCCAAAATCAAAAAAGTAGCTGCAGAAATAAACACCTCATCAGCTTCATACACTTCTTTCATACTAAAAGCTCTTTGATCTACTTTAAGATCAAGTTCTTTTACAAATTTTAATATATTTTTACGGCGAATTCCTGGTAAAATCTCATTAGAAAATGGCTTAGTGATTAAAGTTTTATCTTTTATAATAAAAGCTGAACTACTAGAAGCTTCCGTTACCAAAGTATTTTCCACCATAAAAGCTTCAAAAACCTTAGCTTTTATAGCTTCTTCTTTTGCAAGACATTGAGCTAATAAAGAAATAGATTTTATATCTCTTCTTTTCCATCTTAAATCAGCTGTTGAAATAACACTCACCCCGTTTTTAGCATGCTCATGCTCAATCACCTTGCATTCAAAAGCAAAAGCCATAATAGTAGGTTTTAATCCCTTTAAAAGAGCAAAATTTCTACTAGCAACCCCTCTAGTAACTTGCATATAAAGCCCGCCTTCTTTAAGAGAATTTTTAATGATTAATTGCTCTAAAATATTTTCAAATTCTTCTTTTGTATAAGGAATTTGTAGTTCAATTTGAGCCAAACTGCGCTCAAAACGCTCCCAAAATTCTTCTTTGTCAGCTATTTTTGCATTTACTACAGGAACTACTTCATAAATTCCATCCCCAAAGATAAAACCTCTATCAAAAACACTCACTTTAGCTTCGCTAGCTTTTACAAACTCATCATTTAAAAATACCACTTCCATTTCTTGCATAAACTCTCCTTTTAATCAAATAAATCAATAATATCCTTTGGCAAATCAAGCTGATTAGAATAATAAAAATACTTAGCTAAAACTAAAATTCCTATATAAAATTCTATCTTTTCATCTAAAAATTGCTCTATGTAAGCATGGGCATTTTGAATGATTTCTTTTGCTCTATGCGAATTAGCTAAATAATAATCAAGCAAAGCTTCTACATTTTCATAATGATCATCAATCAAAGCAAAATGTTCATTTGGAACTAACTTTCCCTCCATAAACCAAGTTTCATAGCGCATTTTTGGGGCTAAAACTAAAGAATTTGTTTTCATCGCCCACTTTAAGTTGCTTGCTACATCATTACCTTCTAATGAAAGTAAAAATTTAAACTGAGTTTGATAGGCTCTGCTAATTTTAAAATTTAAATTTTTAATCCATTTTTCGGCTTGAATTTTTCTACCACCAATATGAGCAATATCACAACGAGGATTATCAAAATACTTTTCAAAAAATTTAATACGATGAGGCTGATAAATCGCGCCTCTAAAAAAAAGTAAATCTTTTTTATCTTCAAATTGGTTTTTATCTTGTATAAAATCAAAATGTCTGTTTTTGTCTAATTTTAAAATGATATTATTAAAACCATTTTCAACCGGTCTTGATTTAGCTATACTTGGATATTTAAGATTATAACTAATATCCCCAAAACCTTTAATCCATAAAAAATCATCATCAAAATACTTACTGATTGCATAAGCATCATAAGCATAGGAAGTTTTTTTAAAAGGAAATTTTCCTATTTTTTCATAATTTTGAAAATTTTTTATATCAAAAAAATCATTTTGCAGATTATAATAATTTAAACGAGTAATAATATTATCTATATTTTTTGATTTTAAAATTTCTTTTAAAATATTTTGCAATTGATTTTGATAAATTTTTCTAGGTATAAAACTTTTAGCTATGCCTTTTACATTCATCATAAATCTAGAATCTGCCATTTTTCTTCCATTTTGATATTAAGATAATATAAAATTTTAACACAAGATTTCATTTACAAGACTTAAAAATTTAGTTTATTTAAAAACAAAAATGTTAAAATCACAAAAATCACATACTAATTTTGGGTAAAACAATGAAAATACAAGAATTTATTTTAAACTTTATTTTTAAAGTTTCAAATCAACCTGTTAATTTAAAAGATTTATTAGAAGCAAACGCCTTGCTTAATGAAGGCATGATGGTAGATCCTGCAAAATTAAATTTTAAATTTAAAGTATTTAATTCTTATCTTATTTATGCATTTTTTTGCGCTTTAATTATCATTCCTCTAATTTTAATTACACATTATTTTTTAACAATTATTGATTTTCATATTAGTATTTTAAGTGCTATTTTTGTTACTGCTTGTGTTTTTATTGGCTATGATATTTTTAAAATTTACACTAGAAAAATCATCAGCAAAAGATTGTTAAAAAAAGCTTGGGTTTTACATTTTCCATATTTTGCTTATGAAAAATACTCAAAAATAGCAGAAAATATTTATAATCAAGCTATTAAAGAAGAAATTCCAAAAAATCAACTCGAGCAATATGTTTTAGAAAAAATCATTCAAACACAAGATTAATCTAAAAAGTCTAAAACTTGATTTTGAAAATACAGTGCTTCAAGCTGTCTTTGAAGCTCTTTGTTTTCTTCATCTAAAACAAGCTCTTGTGATCTTAAATCCGCTATATCTCTACTTACATAATAAATTTGATTTCTAATATAAATTTGTGGGAAAAATATCAATAAAGCAAATACTATCATTAAACCTGCGTATAATAAATTTTTAGGACTTAAATTTTTATTTTCATCACTTACTATACTATCTAAAAGCTCATATTTATCTTCTTGATTATATTCTTGGTTTTCTTCAAGTCTTACTTTTTCTTCTAAAATTTTTTGTTCTTGTTTAGCTAATTTTTCTTTTTCTTTTAATTCTTCTTGAGCTTTTTTTATTTTTTCTTGTTCGATTTTTTTTTGCTCTTTTAATTCTTGCTTGAGTTTAGCTTTTTCTTTTCTTTTTTCTTTTAAATCTTGAAATTTTGAAGTGACAAAGACATTACTTTGAGTAAGAATTTTAGATATTTGAAGAGAATCTTTATTTTCTTGCTCTTTTTCTGTTTTTTTTACTTCTTGTGGTGATTTGCTACTTTTAAACGTTTTGGAATTTGCAATATTTTTTTTATCAAATTTTTCTTTTTGTTTTTTGAAAAAATTAAGTTGAAGTTTGAAAGGTTTTTTTTCTTCTAATTTGACATTAATCAAATCCTCTTTTAAATAAATAGCAGATTGTTTTTTAGGTTTTTCTTCATATTCTTCATCAAAGTCTGTAAATTTAGGTCTTTTTTTACGTTGTATTCTATTTTTTAATATACGATCACTTTCATTAAAATTTTGCTCATATTCTTCATAAGGCCTACCTTCTTTTATGGCCCTAGAATATTTCAACATTTTTTCACGTATATTTTGTTTTTCTTTTAAAAAATCATCTTCAACCATTATTTACCTAAAATAAAAAATTCTCATTTTTGCACAACTTGATCTGCTATTATAGCTTATTTCTTCTTTGGAGGCACTTATAGCTTTTTTACTTAAAATTTTCCCAAGACTATGATTTTTGCCACATTCACATTTTATGGCTCTTTCATCACAAATGCAATCTTTCTCCCATCTTTTAAAAGTATTTTTTACCATCCTATCTTCTAAAGAATGAAAGCTAATAATAGCTAATTTACAATCTTTTAATTTTGCTTTTTCTATATTTTCAAGTAATGATTTTAACTCACCAAGTTCATTGTTTACTTCTATGCGTAAAGCTTGAAATACAAGCAAAGCTAAAGACACATTGCGCCCTTTTAACTTAGCATTTCCTATAATTTGACTTAATTCTTTTGCGCTTACAATCTCTTTTTGATTTCTTGCATTGATAATTTTTTGAGCAAGCATTGAGGCAACCGGCGCTAGATCTCCATAGTCTTTAAAAATTTGCTCCAAAGCTTCCTTGCTGTAAGAATTTACCACTTCTTTAGCGCTTAAAGGATTATTTCGATCCATTCTCATATCTAAAAAATCAGAATTTAGCGAAAAACCTCTATCATTTTTATCAAGCTGTAAAGAAGATACACCGATATCAGCTAAAATTCCTCTTAAGTTTTGAGTTGAAATTTGAGTTAAAATATCTTTAAAACCTATATAGTTAAAACTTATCCTATCTTGAAAATTTTTTAAAAACTCTTTAGAAAAATTTAAAGCTTCTAAATCTTTATCGCAAGCAATTAATCTTAGTTTCTCATGAGCTTGCAATAATGCCTTAGAATGCCCTCCATAACCCAAAGTACAATCTAAAAAATCTCCACTATCAAAATCATCAAAAGCGTCTAAAACTTCTTGTAATAAAACAGGAATATGTGGACTTTGCAAAATAAACCTTTTAATTTTTTTAGTATAATATCTTAGCAAAATTTAAAATAAGGTTTTTAATGAATAAAGAAAATATTATTTCTCAAATTAAAATGCTTTCTACTTCAATGTTTAAAAAAAATTTTTTTGGAATTTGCCATGGTTCAGTTTCAGCAAAACTATCCCAAAGTTCTTTTATTATAAACAAAAATGACACTTTTTTAAATCAGCTAGATGAAAAAAATCTAAGCATTTTAAAATTTGCAAAAGACTATAGTTGGAGTGAAGCTAGCAATGACTCTGAAATCCATAAAAGTATATATGAGAATATACCTGAAGCCAAATTTGTATGTTTTGCTTGTCCAGCTTACACTTTATCAATGAGTTTAAATCATAATTTTATAGCACCTCAGGATTATTTTGGTGAAATTTTTTTAGAAGAAATTCGAGTTTATAACCCTAAAAGTTATGAGGATTGGGTGGATAGATCACAAACTGAAATTTATCGTTATATGCTAGAACAAAAGCAAAATTTTGTTGTTGTGAAAGGATATGGCATATTTGCTTATGGTAGAACAAGTTATGAATTAGGTAAAATTATAGATTTAATTGAAAATTCTTGTAAAATTATCCATTTAGCTGAAACAAATTTATCATAATCTATGTAAAATTAATTTTGTATTAATCACAAATTATCTATAATGTATGGTTTAATTTATTTAATTATGGATTGGGGTAAAAATGCTCACTTGGATGCAGCATCATAAAAAATATTTAGTTGTTACTATTTGGATTAGCGTTATTGCTTTTGTTGGAGCAGGCTTTGTTGGTTGGGGGAGTTATGATTTTAACACCGATAGATCAAATTCTGTTGCAAAAGTAGGCGATGAAAAAATCAGTTATGATGAGTTTAATCTCAAATATTCTCAATTATTTAGCTATTATTCTCAGCTAAATAATGGTAACTACACACAAGAACAGGCACAAAAAGATGGCTTAGATACCCAAGCTATCAATGAACTTATACAAGAAAAACTCCTACTTTCTTATGCTAAAACCTTAGGTTTAAATGTGAGCGAGGAAGAAATTGCTTATAATTTAGCACATCAAAAAATCTTTCATAATACTTCAGGTGTTTTTGATAAAAATTTATACTATAATCTTCTTGCAAGAAACAACTATACACCAAAAACTTATGAAAAAATCATTCATGATGAGTTATTACTTAAAAAAATCAATGCTATTTTAAATTTACAAATCAAACCAAATGAACTTGATATGTTTGGTGCAAGTTTTTTAATGCAAGATAGTTTAAAAGTCCAAGCTATAAAACTTGATAACAAAAATATAACAATTGATGAAAAAGAGTTAAAACAAACTTGGGAAAAAAATAAAGAACTTTATAAAACACAAAAAAGCTACGAACTTGCAACTTATTTTTTAAACCCTGATATAATCAAAGTTGAAGATAAAGAAATTCAAGCTTACTATGAAGAAAATAAAAATGATTATAAAGATTTTGCGGGGAAAATTCTAAGCTTAGAACAAAGCAAAGACAAAGTTATAAAGGATTTAAAGCTTTCAAAACTTAAACTTAAAGCTAACGAAAGCTATGTGGCTTTGAGAAAAAATGAGCTTAATTTTGATAAAAATATCACAATCAGCGATGCTGATATTTATTATCCTTTAGAAAATATACAAAAAGCTAAAGAAAATGATTTTATTAAGCCTTTTAAATTTGAAAATGGCTATATGGTTGCAAAAGTTATAAAAATAAATCCTATACAAACTATGACTTTTGAGCAAGCTAAAAATGAAGTAAGTAAACTTTACATTAAAGAAAAAAACAAAGCCTTATTGGAAGAAAAAGCAAAACTTGCCCTAGATAATTTCCAAGGCATAGATATAGGAACTTATAGTCGCGACTCAGCTAAAAATACAAAAGTAGGTGATATGATGAATGATACTGAATTTAGCGAGTTTTTAATGCATGTATTTGACTCAAACAAAGCTAAATCTTATGTATTGTTTGATGATAAAGCAATTGTTTATGAAATCACAAAGCAAACTTTAGAAAATAAAAATAAAGAAGAAATTTATAAATTTATCATAGAGCAAAGTGCTAAACAAACCAAGCAAGCTTTACTTAAGGAAGAATTATTAAAAAAACTTATAGAATTATATCCAATTCAACGCTATTATAAAGGAAATACAAATTGAATATTTTAGGAATTGATTTAGGCTCAATACAAACTTGTGCTATTTTGGCACAAAAAAGCGAAGAAGGACTCAAAATCATTGGTTTTGGAAAATCAAAATCAAATGGTATAAAAAAAGGAGCAATTACCAATATAGAACTTGCTTCAAAATCTATAGAAGAGGCAGTAGCTGATGCACAAATGATGTCAGGTGTGCATTATGATAAGGTAATTGTATCTATTTCAGGTGCTTATGCAAAAAGCGTAGATAGCATAGGTGTAGTCAATATACCAAATCATGAAATAGGTATTAAAGAAATTCACAGAGCAGTAAGCACAGCAAAACATACTGCAAATATACCTAGTGGATATGAAATCATTCATGTATTGCCTTATAATTTCAAAGTAAATGATCTTGAACATGTAGAAGATCCTTTAGGAATGAGCGGAAATCGCCTTGAAGTTTCAACACATATTGTAATCTCACAAGAAGTGCATATTAAAAATCTAAAAAAAGCAGTTGAGCTTGCTGATCTTAGAGTAGACAATATCGTTCTTTCAGGATATGCTTCTTCTATTGCATGTTTTGATGATAGTGAAAAAGAATTAGGTGCTATTTTAATCGATATGGGTGGAGCAGTTTGTGATATGGTCATTCATGCGGGCAATTCTATACGATATAATGAATGCTTACAAATTGGCTCAGTAAATATCACTAATGATTTATCCATAGCTTTGCATACTCCGCCAAAAGAAGCGGAAAAATTAAAATTAAATTATGCGTCTTTAGCACAAAATGAAAACTCTATCATACAAATTCCATATATGGGTGATGAAAAAAGAAAAAACGAAGTTTCGGTAGAAGTTATATCTAATGTAATTTATGCAAGAATTGAAGAAACTATTATTATTTTAGCTAAAATGCTAAGTGACAATGCTTGTGCAAATCAAGCAGGAGCAGGTATAGTATTAACAGGTGGAATGACAAAATTTACAGGACTTGACAAACTTGCTTCAGCTTATTTTGATAATAAAGCTGTTAGAATAGCGACCGCAAAAAAAGATACTATGGACGGTTTTAAAGAAATTTTTGAAGATGCAGAAAATAGCTGCGCTATAGGTCTTTGTTTATATGGTGGCGGACATTTTACTCCTTATGAATTAGACTCTAATGAGAAGCTAAGATACAAAGGAGAACCTGAGTTTATCAATAAACAGATTAAACAAAATCTCACCATAGAAGAGCATGAAGAAGAAAATAAAGATTTTGAAGAAATTTTTCAAGATCAAAAAGATTTTGAAGAGGAAAAAGCAGAATTAACAAAAGTTGAAACCAAAAAAGATAAAAAATCAGGTTTTATGCATAAATTTTGGAATAAACTAATAAACCAGTTCTAATAGGAGATACAATGAGCGAATATCTAGTAGAAGAAATGCAACACGCAAAAGGTGCAAAAATAAAAGTCATAGGCTGCGGTGGCGGTGGCGGTAATATGATAGATCATATGGTAAATATGGGCTTGCATGATCTTGATCTTATTTCAGCCAATACTGATGCACAAGCCATAGCTAAATCTTTAGCAAAAACTAGAATTCAACTAGGCGAGAAAAAAACTAAAGGTTTGGGTGCTGGAATGCAACCTGAAATTGGAGCAGAAAGCGCAAGAGAAAGTTTTGAAGAAGTAAAAGCTGCTTTAAGTCAAAGCGATATAGTATTTATTTCAGCAGGACTTGGTGGTGGAACTGGTACAGGTGCAGCTCCTGTTGTAGCACAAGCTGCTAAAGAAGTAGGCGCACTAACTGTTTCAGTTGTAACTATGCCTTTTGCATTTGAAGGAAAACAAAGAAAAAAACTAGCTGAAGCTGGCTTAGCTGAATTAAAAAAAGAAAGTGATTCTATCATTGTAATCCAAAATGAAAAACTTCTTAGCATACTTCCAAAAAAAGCAGGTATAAAAGAAGCATTCAAACTAGTTGATGATATCTTAGCTAGAGCTGTTAGGGGTATGGTTTCTATCCTTTTAGAAGATGGCGATATTAATGTTGACTTTGCTGATGTTAGAACCGTTATGAGCCATAGAGGTTTAGCTTTAATGGGCGTGGGTCATGGAGAAGGCGAAAATGCTATCATGGACGCATTATCAAGTGCTATAGAATCTCCATTATTAGATGGTATGACTATGAAAGGCGTTAAAGGCGTAATTATCCATTATAAAATTGGCCCTGAATGCTCATTGATAGAAATTTCACAAGCTACTCAAAGCATTAGCGATATAGCAGATGAAAATGCAAAAGTAATCTTTGGTGCAACTACTGATGAGAGTATGGGCGATCGCGTTGAAGTTACTATCATTGCTACAGGTTTTGAAGATAAAGCTGAAATAGAAAATGCCAAAGAACAAGAAGAAAATAAAAAAAATAGCTATATGAATTTGCGCAAAGCTAGTGGTGGATTTGATGAGGAAGTAATTTCTCAACTTGATGTTCCTGCTTTCTTGCGTCGCCAAATGGATTAATTTTTTAGTAAAAATCATTATATGAATTCTTCATTATTATGTGATTTTTACGAACTAAGTATGGCTTATGCTTATTTTAAACAAAATATGCATAAGCAAATTGTTTATTTTGAAGTTTTTTTTAGAAAAGCTCCTGATAATGCTTCTTATGCTGTTTTTTGCGGATTAGAACAAATCATAAATCATATTAATCATTTTTCTTTCTCTAAAGATGACATAGATTTTTTGAAAAATACTAAAAAATTTGATGATGAATTTTTAAACCACCTTTCAACTTTAAAATTTAGTGGAGATATATTAAGTGTTAAAGAAGGCGAATGTGTCTTTACTAATACACCTTTAATGATTATCAAAGCACCTGTAATAGAGGCTTTATTATTAGAAACTTTCATACTTTTAACTCTAAATCATCAATGTCTAATTGCTACTAAAGCTAGCAGAATCACTCAAATTGCGAAAGAAAAACTACTTTTGGAATTTGGCTCTCGCAGAGCCCATGGAGAAAGCGCAGCTTTAAATGGAGCTAGAGCTGCTTTTATAGGTGGTTTTCATGCAAGCGCTTGTACTTTAGCTGGAAAAAAATTTAACATTCCTATAAACGGAACCATGTCTCATGCTTGGGTGCAAATGTTTGATGATGAGCTAAGTGCTTTTAGAGCATATTGTCAAATTTATAAAGATAATACAAGTCTTTTGATTGACACTTATGATTATAAAAAAGGTATTGAAAATGCTATTTTGGTTTTTAATGAGTTAAATGCACAAGATTCTATGCAAAATTATTCTATCCGTATTGACTCAGGAGATTTGCTGAAAATCTCTAAATATATTAGAAAAAAACTAGATCTTGCTAATTTAAAAAAATGCAAAATCATAGCTAGTAATGCTTTGGATGAGTTTTTCATAGAGAAATTACTAAAAAACGAAGCTCCAATCGATGCTTTTGGTATTGGAGAAAAGCTTATTACTTCAGCAAGTTCGCCTATTTTTGGAGCTGTTTATAAGCTTGTTGCATTAGAAAAAAACCATCAAATCATCCCTAAAATAAAAATCAGTGCAAGCTCAAGCAAAACAACCTTGCCACATTTTAAAAAACTTATAAGGTATTATAAAGAAAATAAAGCAAGTTTTGATATCTTATATGCACATGATGAAAGTATTAAAAATTATCAAGGTTATACATATAAAAATTTACATGAGCTTATTTTTAAAGATGGAAAATTAATCTATGAGCTTCCTAACTTGAAAAATATTCAAGAGTATCATAAAAAAAGTGTTGATAGTTTGGATTTTAAACTAAAAAAACTTCAAAATCCAAGTATTTACAAAGTAAAAATTTCTAAAAAATTACAAAATATGCAAAAAACTTACTTAGAAAAAAATTAATCTTTTTCTCTAAGTTTTACCTCATCTTCTACTTCAAGTAAAAATCTATCCACAAGCTCATCTTCTTTTAATTTTGCCACCACTTCACCATGTCTTATAACTAAACCTTGATTTTTTCCAAAAGCAATTGCCACATCAGCACCCTTAGCCTCACCCAAAGCATTTACAACACAACCCATAACACTTATATTTAATGGTTCTTTTATATGCTTAGTTTTTTCTTCTACTATTTTAATCGCCTTAATCAAATCACTTTGAATTCTTCCACAAGTTGGACATGAGATGATATTAACCCCGCTTTTTTGTACTCCACTATCTTGCAAAATAGCCCTTGCTACCTTAATCTCTTCTTCAAGTTCCCCTGTCATAGAAACTCTCATTGTATCGCCTATACCTTTTAAAAGCAAATTTCCCAAGGCAATCGAGCTTTTAACCGTACTATGAAATTTAGTCCCTGCCTCAGTAACCCCTAAATGAAACGGATAATCACAAAGTGGTCTTAGAGCTTCATAAGCTTTTATGGTGTTTTGCACATCTGAAGTTTTCATAGAAATTTTAATATCAAAAAAGTCTAAATCTTCCAGTAATTTTATATTATATAAAGCACTCTCAAGCATAGCTTCTATATTATAACCATATTTATCGCTAAATTGCTTTTCTATAGAGCCATGATTTATCCCTATTCTAATAGGAATTTTTCTTTGTTTACAAGCTTGCACCACTTCTTTGATATTTTCTTTTGATCCTATATTTCCTGGATTAATTCTCACCCCATCGATAAATTCAGCACAAAAGACTGCTAGCTTGTGATTAAAATGTATATCCACTATTAAAGGCAAGGGGCTTTTTGCTTTGATTTCTTTTAAAGCTCTTGCATCTGCCATATCCAAACAGGCCAAACGCACTATATTTGCACCGGCAAAATAAAGTCTATTAAGCTGCTCTAAACAACCTTCAATATCTCTTGTTTTAGTAAAAAGCATAGATTGTACTGAAATAGGAGCATCACCACCTATTAAAACATCACCTACTTTTATTTGTCTTGTTTTGTATCTTGTCATTAAAATCACTCAAAAATATTTTTAGAGTATTATAGCCCAAAAATGGGCTATATCATTAATCTTTTTTATTTTTATTAAGAGATTTATATTTTACATCTGTATCTCTTGTTAAAAGGGTAAAAATTTGATTTGTTAAATCTTGAGTAAGTTTTTTAGCTTCCATTTGATTTTGTAATGAAAAATCAACTAAAATTTGCTTTGCTTTATTCTTATCTTTTTTATAAAGACTTAAATATTCTTTTTCCATAACTTCTTGTTTTAAAGATGTGTCTTTTTCAAATTTAGCATAAGCATTTTTTACAATAGGAGCATATTTATTATAATCGCTCATTACAAGAATTTGCAGCTTACGATAAATCCAATAAATTGATTCATCATCAGCTTCATTTGTTCCTTGTTGATAGCCTGCAATAAACTCATCATTACCAAAATAATATGGCAAATACACACTCAAATCAGCCATTCCTATTGCAACATAATTTAACCTACCTATTTCTTTAGGAAGCCATGGTCTAACTTGCATGATGTGAGATTCATAAGTTCTAAACACACTCACAACACGGTAAATGTTTTCATTTTCATTGAAATTTGTATATGGATCATATTTTGTTCCATCATAGTGTGATCTTAAAGCTTTTTTTACATCATCCACACTAAGTTTTTGCTCAGGTTGCAAAAACACATTAAAATTAGCGCCATTTTTTACACCTTGTTTTAAAGATGGATTAAACATTTTTTGTATCCACCAAACTCTAGGATAATTATAAGTTAAATCTCTATCATCATTTCTTGTATAAACTTTAAAAAAATCAAAATCCTTATCCACTTTAGGATTATACACTTTATGAGTTATAGCAAAATTTATTAAGTTCTTGGAATACAAAGTGTTTTCATCATTAATTTTAAGCTATTTTAATCTACCTTGATTTGCACTAACAAAATACGAATTATTAGGAATTTTTACAGCTATCCACTGATGTGCTGTGGCACTTTCTAAATACCAAATTTCTTTAGAATCTACAAAAGCCACTCCAAAACCCTCAGCAGCTCCTTGTTTTTCTATAATATCACCCAATAATAAAACACCTTCTTTTGCACTTTTAATTCTTGGAAGCAAAACATCCAAAATATCATCTTCAATAATACCATTTTTTTCATTATAAGGATCAAATTTTAAAAGTTCATCTTTTGCATAAATTGATTCAGTAGCACTTATCCCAACACCCTTTTCATTAAAACCAGTAGCACCATGTAATTTACTTTGCCAATTAGCTATGGTACTATATTGAAAAGATTTAGCAGGCAAAGGGTAAGTAAAATCATTCATTCCTTGATGTGCTTTAGTGCTATAAATACCTTTTTGATTTTCAACTCTTGGGTGGATTAGAAAAACTTGTGCTTTATCTGCCTTACTATCAGCACTTCTTGCAACCAACATAGAGCCATCTTTACTTGCTTCATTTGGTACTAAAATAGTAGTGCAAGCTAAAGCATTATTAAACAAAGCACCAAAAAGTACGCAACTTGTAAGAAAACTAAACTTTTTCATTTTCTCTCCTTTTTAAATTTAAGAAATTAAAAAAGTATATTCTTATCAAAATAAATTTAAAATTAAAAATAAAATATTGTTTTTATTATAAAATAATAATTATTTATAAATAAATATATTTTTTAAGAAAAATCAACTGGATCTATATCACAAGTAATATTTTTAAAATTTAAAACAAAATGCTCAAATTTTACAAGTTCTTGATGGGTATTGGCACGTAACAATACATAAAAACGCCATTTCTTATTTAGCATTTCAATGCCACAAGCACCATGTCCTACTAATTGCACTTGTTTTAATTCTTGAACTTTATTAGCTATAAATTCACACAAATTTAAAGCTTTGTTTTTATCCTCATCTTCAATAATTAACCTTAAAAGTCTTTTAAATGGAGGGTAAAGCCCGCTTCTAGCATTTAATTCATCTTTTAAAAAACTATCATAATCTTGTATATATTTTTCAAAAAAAGATCTATTCTTAGTTTGTAAAAGCACCCTACCCTCGCCCTTTCGACCTGCACGACCTGCTACTTGCATAGCAAGAGCCAAAGTCTCTTCCAAAGCTTTAAAATTAGGCCTAAATAAGTACTCATCAAGCCCCAAAATCACACTTAAATCCACGTTGTGATAATCATGTCCTTTAGCAAGCATGGAAGTACCTACTAAAATATCAATTTTTTCTTGATTAAAATCTTTTAAAATCATATCAAGCTTTTTTAGACTGCTAATCTCATCACTATCAAATCTTTTTATAATAGGATTAAACTCAGCTAATTCTTTTTCTAAAAGCTCACAAAGCTCTGCTGTACCCATTTTTTTAGCTTCAAGCATAACTCCATTGCAAGTTGGGCAGGTTTGATCGATTTCTTTAGTGAAATTACAATAATGGCATTTTAATGCATTTTTATTTTTATGCAAACTCAAAGCAATAGAACAAAAAGGGCATTTAATAGTATTAGCGCATTCTTTGCATAAAATTTGTCTAAAATTTGCCCTTGTAGGCAAAAATACCACGGCTTGCTTTTTATTTCTTAAGCTAATTTTTAATTCTAAAAGTAATTTTGACGAAACACTAAGCTCACTCTCATCGTATAAAAACTGCTTTTTACTTTCAAAGAAAGTTCCTTTAAGCCTAAAACAAGGATGTTTATAAAAACTTACAACACTTGGAGTAGCAGAACCTAAAAGAACTTTTATATGCATTTTTTTTGCTATAAATAAAGCCAAATCTCTTGCATTGATTTTTGGATTATTAGAAGCTTTATAAGAATTATCATGCTCCTCATCAATAACAATCAAACCTAAATTCTTAAAAGGCAAAAACAAAGCCGACCTAGCTCCCACCACTAAAAGAGCTTTTGAATTTGCTAAATCTTGCAAACATTCTTGCTTTTTTTTCTTAGTAATTTTAGAATGCCACAAGAAAAAATGCTCGCCAAAATATACTTTTAATCTTTTTTGCATTTGCGGAGTTAGAGCGATTTCTGGCATTAAAAGCAAAACTTGCTTTCCTTGCTCTAGATATTCTTTTATCAGGCTAATATAAATTTCAGTTTTGCCACTTCCTGTATCACCAAATAGCAAACTAGTTTGTTTGGTTTTTATAAATCCCAAAGCCTCTTGTTGGTTTTTACTTAAGCTAGGTGCTTTTTTTATATGAATTTTTTCATTTTTATACTCTTTAATGCTTTCAAACATACCCAAAACAAAAGCTATTTTACTAGCATAATAATAAGCAATAAATTGAGCAAGTTCGTATTGGTATTGCGTTAGTTTAAAACCTGTTTTTTCCTTTATAGCTTGGGTTTTAAAATCAGGCTTTGAACATTTTTGTAAAATTATAGCTTTAAGATTTTTTTTCCTTACAAGATCAACTATTACCTCATCTAAAATTTCAAATTCTTCTTCACTCTCATAAGTTAAGGTATCTAAATAATATCCTTTAATAGCAAGTTGATAAAAATTCAAAACCCATAATCCTTACAATTTAGACTCACACATTCTAAAAAAACCTTTTCACTATTATAAGAAAAATCTATGTAACTTTTAGTATTTATGAAAAATCTATATTGAGTATTTGCTATTTTCATCCACGATTTTTTAGATGAAATGATTGGTTTTTCTAAAACACTATAGGTACATTGTTTTATATTTTTATGATTTTGAGAATTAGAACATATAAATAATTTTTGATTTTCACTATTTATCAAAGCTTCATCTAAAATTGTTGGAAAATCCTTATTTTCTTTAAATAAAAACTGATTTCTAAGTAAAGATAAAGAAGCATTGATAAGCTCTACCTCGCTTTTTACTTGAATGAGTTTAGCATCATTTTTTCCAAAAGAAAAATACGGATAAGCAATTACGCTAAGAATAGCAATAATCATCATACAAAAAACAAGCTCTATCAAAGTAAAAGCTTTTTTTATTTGCATTTATTTTATTTCTTCATCGATAGTATTGATAAGTTTATTGAGTTCTTTTTTTAAGATATAGTTTTCGTAGCTAAGTTTTACAAAAGCATTAATGAAATTTGCAAGCTCTATCTTACCTGTACCTCCAGAAATTAAAGCAATTTCATCTTCAAGATGATTTGCAAATTCATTACTACATGTTACAACAAAATCTTTTGCATAGACATTAATTGTAACTTTTCTTTGGTTATTGTTTGCCAAGAACTGCCTCTATTTTTTTGATCACATCTTCGCTTTCAATATTTTTATTTTTAAGCTCTTCTTCTAAACGCGCGATTTGATTATTTTTAGCTTCATTTTGTGCTTTTACACTTACTAATTCATTTCTTAGATTTTCATTTATTTCACATACTTCATTATATTTAGCCAAAAGCTCATTTACTTTATCTGTCATTGTGTTGATTATTCTTTCATCATACATATTTTCTTGCCTTTATTGATTTTATATTTTAGAGTATTTTAAACACATAATTGTAACAAAAAAAAATTTAATTTTGCATAGCTTTTTGTTTTAAAATTTAAATTTTTACAAAAAATTTTGTGTAAAATTAGCAAAAATACAAGTTAGGAAAATTTATGTTTGAACTTACTAGTGATTTTAAGCCAAGTCCTGATCAAAAACAAGCCATTAATGGTATAGTAAAAAGCATTAAAGCAGGCAATAAATACCAAACCTTGCTAGGTGTTACAGGCAGTGGAAAAACTTTCACTATGGCAAATATCATTAAAAACTTAAACATGCCTACTCTTATCATGAGTCACAACAAAAGCTTATGCGCGCAACTTTATAGTGAATTTAAAGGCTTTTTTGCAAATAATCACGTGGAGTATTTTATAAGCTATTATGATTATTATCAACCAGAAGCTTATATACCAAGAACGGATGTTTTTATAGAAAAAGATAGTTCTACTAATGAAGATTTAGAAAGATTAAGACTTAGTGCAAGTGCTTCGCTTTTAAGTTATGATGATGTTATTTGTATAGCTAGTGTTTCTGCAAATTATGGTTTGGGAAATCCAAGTGAGTATGTAGGTATGGTTTTGATTTTAGAACTTAGTATGCAAATTTCACAAAAAGAACTTTTAAAAAAACTTGTAGATATGGGCTATAAACGCAATGATAATTTCTTTGATAGGGCTGATTTTAGAGTAAATGGAGATATAGTAGATATATACCCGGCTTATTATGAGGACAAAGCTATTAGGCTTGAGTTTTTTGGCGATGAGCTTGAGGCGATGTATCATTATAATGTCTTAGAAAATAAAAAAGGTAAAGATTTAAAAAAATTCATACTTTACCCAACCAGTCAATTTAGTGTAGGTGAGGCTAGACTTAAAGAGGCTATAAAAGGTATAAAAGCTGAATTAAATGAACGCCTTGCTTATTTTGAAAATGAAAATAAACTCGTAGAAGCACAAAGGCTAAAACAAAGAGTAGAATTTGACCTTGAAATGCTTCAAAGCACTGGCATGTGCAAAGGAGTTGAAAATTACGCCTTGCATTTAACAGGACTTAAAAGTGGCGATACACCTTATACGCTTTTTGATTATTTTGCCATTAAAAACCAAGATTTTTTAGTCATTGTAGATGAATCTCATGTATCTTTACCGCAATTTCGTGTGATGTTTGCAGGGGATAGAAGCAGAAAGCAAACTTTGGTTGATTATGGTTTTCGTTTGCCAAGTGCTTTAGATAATAGACCTTTGATGTTTGATGAATTTATTAATAAAAATTGTAAATTTTTATTTGTTTCAGCTACACCTGCACCTTTAGAACTAGAATTAAGCAAAGAAAATATTTTTTATCAAATCATGCGTCCAACAGGACTTTTAGATCCTAAAATAGAAATCAAAGATAGTGAAAATCAAGTAGAAATTTTATACGATGAAGCTAAAAAAGTTATAGAACGTAATGAAAGAGTTTTAATCACTGTTTTAACTAAAAAAATGGCTGAAGAGCTTAGTAAATACTACTTAGAACTTGGCTTAAAAGTAAAATACATGCATTCAGAAATTGACGCAATAGAGCGTAATGAAATCATCCGTGGTTTAAGAAGTGGTGCTTTTGATATTTTAATCGGGATTAATCTTTTAAGAGAAGGACTTGATTTACCTGAAGTTTCTCTTATAGCTATTATGGATGCAGATAAAGAAGGCTTTCTAAGAAGCACCACTGCACTCATTCAAACTATGGGACGTGCTGCTAGAAATGTCAATGGAAAAGTATTGCTTTTTGCCAAAAAAGTCACAAAATCCATGCAAGAAGCTATCGATACTACCAATGAAAGAAGGGCTTTACAAGAAGCTTATAATAAAAAACACAACATCACACCAACCTCAGTAAAAAGAAATATAGAAGAAAGTTTAAAACATGAACTTGAGCAAGGAGAAATTTATCGCAAAGGCAAAGAACTTGAAAAAATGCCTGCAAAAGAACGCGCCAAAATAGTAAAAGAATTAAGAAAACAAATGCTAGAAGCGGCTAAAAATCTTGAATTTGAAAAAGCAGCAATGCTTAGAGATGAGATTAATAAATTAAGAACTTTATAATCCCTTAAAATAAGGGATTATTTATTTGCTCTTTCTATATACTCTCCACGCACAGTATCAACACGGATTACTTCTCCTTCTAGTACATGGAAAGGAATTTGCACTACTGCACCTGTTTCTAAAGTAGCTGGTTTTTTATTTGAGCCTTGAGTGTCACCTTTGAAATTTGGTGCTGTTTCGATAATTTTAAGTTCCATTACTTGAGGCACTTCCACACCAATTGCTTTTCCATTGTGGAACAAAACATCCACCATGGTTCCATCAAGCATCCATTTTTTAGCTTCACCCACATCTTCATCGCTAATTGTAACTTGCTCATAAGTTTGAGTATCCATAAATTGACAATTTTCACCATCATCATATAGATATTGCATTTGTTTTTCTTCTAAATTTGGAGATTCACATTTATCTCCTGCATGGAAAGTTTTTTCTAAAACCTTACCATCGATAAAAGATTTAATTTTAATACGCACAAAAGCAGGGCCTTTTCCTGGTTTTACATGTTGATATTCTACGATTTTAAAAGGAATACCATCAATTTCTATTTTTAAACCTTTTTTTAAATCTCCCATTCCATAAGAAGCCATATATTTTCCTTAATTTTAAAATTAAAAAATAATTGTAACAATTAAGGCTTATAAAAAGCCTTAAATTTCTGCATATTCTGCAAAAATACAAGCATCAATAGCTCTTAATTCTTCAAGCAAAGCTTTTGAAATTTTTGCATCAAGCAAAATCACAGCTAAAGCTTTTCCAAAGCCATTTCTACCAAGTCTAAAATCAGCTATATTAACATTATTTTTAGCTAAAATTCCGCTAACATTAGCAATAACTCCTGGTATGTCATTGTTATTTAAAATTATCATTTTCCCTTTTGGTTTAAAATCTACATCAAAACCATTTAACTCTACTATCCTTTGTTCATTTTCACTAAAAATAGTCCCTGAGATAGAAAGGCTAGAATTATCTGTAATTACCTTTATGGTGATTTTATTACTATAGCCACTACTTGGTAAAATACAAGAAGAAAGTTCCACGCCCTTATCTTTAGCTACAAAATGTGCGTTAATATAATTAATATTTTCACCTAAAATTCCTCTTAAAACACTCACTGTTGCAAAAGTTAGCAAAGACTTATTATATTCACTAATTTGTCCTTCACTTTCAAGTTTAATAGCCTTAATAGGAGTTTTATCAAGCTGAGCAGCCAAAAAGCCCATTTTTGAAATAAGCTCAATATAAGGTGCTACAAAACTTGGCAAATCTTCAGTTTTAATTGGTAAATTTAAAGCATTAGGATAAGAAATTCCTCTTGCAGCATTTAAAGCTTGCTCACATGCTTGGATAGCTATATTTTCTTGACTTTCTAAAGTATTTGCGCCAAGATGAGAAGTAACAGAAACATTTTCAAAGTCTAAAAATGGATGATTAGTTGCGGGTTCTTTATTAAATACATCGATACCAAGCCAAGCTATTTTACCACTTTTTAACCCCTCGCACAAAGCATCTTCATTATAAAGACCACCTCTGGCACAATTTATCAATCTTACGCCATCTTTCATTTTAGAAATTTCTTCAAAAGAAATCATATCTGTTGTTTCTTTTGTTTTTGGTGTATGTATGGTAATAAAATCACTTTGAGTTAAAATTGTATCTAAAGAATTCACGCACTCAACACCCAAATCGGTCATTTTAGAAGCTACCACATAAGGATCATAAGCTATAACTTTCATACCAAAAGCTTTTGCGCGTATAGCTACTCTTGAACCTATATTACCAAAACCTATAACCCCTAAAGTTTTGTTCATAAGTTCAACACCATACCACTTTTCTCTCTCCCATCTTCTTTGTATTTTTAAAAAATTATGAGCATTGACAAAAGATCTTGCAGAACATAATAGATGATTCATAGTAAGTTCAACTGCTGCTATAGTATTAGCTGTTGGCACATTCATAACTATAATACCTTTTTTAGAGCATTCATCTATATCAACATTATCAACCCCAACGCCTGCTCTAACTAAAGCTTTTAAATTAGAACATGCATTGATAAATTTTAAATCCACATCTGTTGAACTTCTAGTAATAGCCACATCTACATCACTTAATTTTACTAAAAGCTCATCTTTGGGTAAATGTGCTGCTTCAATAAGTTCTACATCATCAGCTTTTCTTAAAAGCTCCACACCTTTATTTAATATTGCATCACATACAATAATTTTTTTCATAACCAAACCTCCTTTAATTTTGCATTTATGTTGTAAATTTTTAATTTGTCAATCAGTGCGTTTAAAACTTTTTCATTATTTGTATCTAAATAAATTGCCACTTCATCTTTACTTTGCGTTAAAGTGTATTTGATAAAAAAAGAATGCAAGGTTTGCTTTAAACAAAACATAGAATAAACATCATTTTTATTTACATCAAGCATATAAAATTTTTGTTTTGGCTTTACTACAGAATCATCCATATTAAAACTCATATAAAATTCATTCGCTGCTGGAGAAAAATCATTAATTTTAAGATTTGAAAGTTTATCTTGCCAAGTTTGTGGCAATTCTTTTTTTATCTCATCAAAAGAATACTTAACATTTTGTGAGATAGGTAAATTTCCAACATTTACATATCTCACCATAAAAACAAAAGCAACAATCAAAACTAGGCTTAAAAAGCCTAAAATACCATAAAGGGTATATTTTTTCATTTGTTATTATGAAAGTTGATCTTTAATAATATCACCTAAAGTTACTTTATCATTATCATTAATTTCGTTTAACGCTTCTCTTTCTTTCATTCTTGCAAGACTTTTTACGCTTAAACGAATTCTATTTTTCTTTTCATCAATGAAAACAATTAAAGCTTCTATTGTATCGCCTACTTTTAAACTTGAAAAATCAATATTACCTAAATCTTCTTTGTGAATTAGTGCATCAACACCCTCTTCAAGCTCTACAAAAACTCCAAAATCCTTAATATCTCTAATTTTTCCCGAGATAATATCATTTACTTGGTGTTTTTGCGCATAAACTTGCACAGGACTTTTTTGCAATTCTTTAGTACTTAAAGAAATTTTTTGATTTTCTTTATCTAGCTTGATGATTTTAACTTCTACAACATCACCAACTTTATACATATCTTTGCATTTATCGTTTCTATTCCATGAAGCGTCTTCATTATGCAATAAACCCTCTAAGTTTGCAATTTTTATAAAGGCACCAAAATTAGTTACAGAAGTAACACTACCCTTTACCACATCACCTACTTTGTGTGATTTTAAAAACTCATCAAAAGGTTTTGCCAATAAATTTTTTAAAGAAACTCTAAGTCTTCTTTCTTTAGCATTAATCTCAATCACTTCCACATCAAGCTCTTGGCCTTCACTAATATAGTCTTTTGGATTTTTAGCATTTTTATCCCAAGAAATTTCACTTATATGTAAAAATCCTTCTATATCATTTCCCAAATCAACAAAAGCACCATATGGCTCTATATTTGAAACTGTAACCTTAATGGTGTCACCAACCTCCAAACCATCTTTAATTTCATCCCAAGGATCAGGCATAGCAAGTTTGATAGATAAAGAAAGATGTTTTTTATCTTTATCATATTTAATCACTTTTACAGGAACCTTATCACCCTCATTATATAATGAACTAGGATTTACTGGCCCTTTATAAGAAATTTCACTATAGTGAACCAAACCATCAACACCGCCTACATCAACAAACATACCATAGGTAGTGATTTTTTTAACAATACCTTCTATAATTTCTTCTTGATTTAACACATTTGAGATAATCTCTTTGCGTTTTTTTCTTTCTTCATCTACTATTTTTTTTCTAGAAACTACTATGCTTTGAGCTTCTTTATCTATTTTGATGATTTTAACTTTGAAAGTTTTATTGATGATGTTATTTGAATCTTTAAAGCTACTTTGTGATTTTGGCAAGAAAAATTCTACTCCATTTTCATCCACAGCTACAAAACCGCCTCTATTTTTACCAATGATTTTTACATCAAACATACTTTCATCATCTTTATAATTATCAATAAATTTTTTAACTTTTTGCTTTCTTAAAGCTTTTTTATGAGAAAGCAAAGATCTGCCACCGCGAGAACCCACTATAGCAACTTCTAATGTATCGCCTTCTTTGAAGATAAATTCGCCTTTGTCGTTTTGAATTTCTTCTATTGCCAAAATACCTTCTGATTTTTGCCCTACATTTACAAATACTTCATCGCCTTTAATCGCGACAATTATACCCTGTGTAGTTGCCTCCTCATCAGACTTGAAAGATTCCTCAAGCATTTGCTCAAAATCTTCTTCTATGATAATATCCTCTAGTCTGTTTTGAACTTTTTTGTTCACCTCGCTCATCGTGGTCCTTTGTTTTAAATTTTAATTCTTGATTATAGTATTGTTTTCTTTAAACTTAGTTAATTTTGGTATATTCTTTGATTTTTTCCAAAACCAAGTCAATCACCCAATCAGGTGTAGAAGCACCTGCGCTAATACCGCATTTTTCTTTACCGCTAAACCATTCTTTTTGAATTTCTTTTTCATTTTCGATTAAGTAGCTATCCTCGCAGTAATTTTTTGCTATTAAAAAAAGTTGCTTAGTATTAGCTGAATTTTTTCCTCCAACTATTATCATTACATCACTTTTTTTTGCAAGCTCATTGATTGCTTCTTGGTTTTTAAAAGTCGCATCACATATGGTATTAAAAACGCGCACTTCCTTAACCCTAAGCATTAAAAAATTTACAATTTCCATAAATTTTTCTATCTTTTTTGTAGTTTGTGATACCACTGCAATTTTAGAAGGCAATTTAATATCAAATAATTCTTTTTCATCAAGAACCACATAAGCTTTAGTGCTTACATAACTTCTAACCCCTTTAACTTCAGGATGATTTTCATCTCCAAAAATCACAACTTCATAGCCTTCATTGCTCATTTGCTCGCAAATTTTTTGAGGTTTAGTCACAAAAGGACAAGTTGCATCAAAAATTTCTATATCTTTTTGCTTTAATTTTTCCAAATCTTGCTTTGTAATACCATGGGTTCTAATGATAGCTTTTTTTTCTGTGCTTAATTCATTGATATCGTTTAATGTTTTAACATTATAATTTTTCCAAAGTCTTGTGATTTCTTCATTATTATGAATTAAAGAGCCTATGGTGGCTGCATCTTTAATCTGCTCAGCCTTTTTAATAGCTCTTTTTACCCCAAAACAAAATCCATAGCTTTTTGCTAGTTCAATCTCCAAATTTAGCTCCTATTTGCTTTAAAATCTCAATAAAATTTGGAAAAGAAGTTTTAATGCATTCACTATCATCTACTTCCATTCCACATTTTAAACCTAAAATTAAAAAACTCATCGCAATTCTATGATCTCCAAAGCTTTTTATTTTAGCACTTTTAGCTTCGCCACCTTCTACTTCAAAACCATCTTCAAATTCTTTTACATTTATGCCACATTTTTGCAAATTTAATACAATTGATTTGATTCTATCGCTTTCTTTCACACGCAATTCTTTAGCATTTTTTATAATGCTTTTTCCTTTTGCACAAGCAAAAGCTATAGCCAAAGCCGGAATTTCATCAATCAACCATGCGATATTTTCACTCACATTTATTGCCTTTAAAGGTACACTTTCAACATAAATTTCTCCAATACTTTCAAAATCTTCATTAGTAATACTATAAGTGATTTTTGCACCCATTTTTTCTAAAATTTTAAAGGCTTCAATGCGTGTTTTATTTAACAAAACATTTTTTAAAACTGCTTTTGAATGAGGTAAAATACAAGCAGCTAAGGCAAAATAAAAAGCTGATGATGGATCATTTGGTACACATACTTCAAATGCTTTTAATTTTTCTTTTAAAGGATTTATTTTAATAAAAGTTTTATCCTCATTTAAATATTCAATGCAAGCTCCCATTTTATTAAGCATAATTTCACTATGATCTCTTGAAAGCTCAATTTCTTTAAAATAACTTTCTTTTTTAGCAAATAAAGCTGCTAAAATTAAAGCTGATTTTACCTGAGCTGAGGCAATATTACTACTAAAATCAAAACCATCCAACTTAGCTCCTTGTATACAAATAGGTGCTAAATTTGCATTAGCTCTTCCATAAATCTTAGCTCCTAAACTCATCAAAGGCTCACTTACACGTCTCATTGGCCTAGCATTTAAATAGCAATCCCCACTAAGAACAAAAAATTCATCTTCAATAGCGCTTAAAAGACCTATTAAAAGTCTCATAGCTGTACCTGAATTGCCACAATCTAAAACACAATTTGGAGATTTTATATATTTTGGAGCTTTAATGCAAATTAATCCATCAATTTCTTCAACCTCAGCTCCCAAGGCTTGAATGATTGCTAAAGTATGTAAAGTATCTTGTGCTTTTAGATAATTTTTAATTTTGCAAGTTCCTTGGGTAAACAAAGAAAAGATAGCAAAGCGATGAGATATAGACTTATCAGAAGCTATATCTTCAAGCTCTGCTCTAAAAGAGCCAATAGGACTGATTTTCATCGAAGTTTTAAACCATGCTCATCATCTAAAGCTTTGATGATTTTATCAATATATTCAAGGATAATATTATCTTCTAAGGTTTTTTCAAAATCTCTAAATACTAAATTAATAGTCAAGCTATAAAAATCGCCCAAATTCTCATCTGTGTATAAATCTATCACTCTAAAACTTTCTAATCTTTCAATATCTAATTTAGCAATAGTATATTTGATTTTTTCATATTCAAAACCTTTAGGTATAACTATACTTAAATCCCTACTCATAGATGGAAATTTAGAATAAGCTTTAGCAGTTTTAAAGTCTTGTTTTAAGCCTTCTAAATCAAGCTCACAAATATAAGTTTTAACCAGATCTCTTTTATTTTCTATACTTAAATGCACTCTACCTATAAACCCTATACGCTTACCATTTTTATATACATTTGCTTGCTCATATGGGCTTAAAAATGCATATTCTGATTTTTGCAAACTAAACTCACCTATAATGCTTTTTAATTCTGCTAAAAAAGTATAAAAATCTATCAAAACAGGCTTGGCCTTATTTGTAATTTTAGCTTCTTCTTTGTAACCACTAAAGATCATCGCAAATTTAGCACGCTCGTTTGAAAACTCATCAAAAACACTACCACACTCAAAAAGCTTGATTTTCTTTTTTGAATTTCTTAGATTAAAGCTTGCTGCATTTAAAAGATGATTTATCAAAGTACTTCTTAAAGTATTAAGCTCATTGGTGATAGGATTAATAAGCTTATTTTTAATGCATTTAAATCCTAATTGACTTAATTCTTCTTCATTATCTAAAACATAATGCACACTTTCAAAATATCCATTACTACTTGCTTTTAATCTTAAATTTTTAAGCTCTTGATAATCAAAATATACTTGATTTAAGCGATTTTTTTCTTTAAATTCTAAAGCTTTTGATGGGATATTATCAATGCCAATAATTCTTACTATCTCTTCACTAATATCAGCTATATTTGCTATATCACTGCGATGAAGTGGGATTTTGATATTAAATTGCTCATCATTTACTACACTTATTTCAAAGCCTAGTTTTTTAAGAATTTTTACTAAATTATTTTTATCTATAGGCATACCAATGATTTTATCAATCTCTGCACCAAAAATACCAATAATATTTGCTTCATTTTCTTTAAAAACTTGTTGGCTTCCAGAAAAAACACTCATCGCGCTAATTTTTAAGCACTCATTAAATAAATACTCCATTCCCAAAGAAAGCTTAGGCTCACTGCCTCTTAAAGAACGATATATAGTATCATTTTTCTTTTTATAAAAGGCTATTGCATTTGCTATAGTTTGAGGATGAGTATAACTTGCTTCTATAATGATGATTTTACTTTCATCATTGATTTTAAATTTATCTTCTTGCTCTATACCCGCTAAAGCAATCAACTCATCTTTATAATAAATTCCATATTCTCCATGTTCTTGAGTTTTAATTTCTAAAACAATCTTTTCATCAATTTGACATTCTTTGCAAAGCTTATGAAAATCATAAGCACAAAAAATTACCCCACTTGCATGAGTTGCATAAGTTAAAAGATTTTCTATGTTGTTATTTTTATATAACTCAATCAAAGCAAGACGAATTTGTATCGTGATATTTAGCTTAAATTCTTCTTTAATCTCTAATGCTTTATAAGTAAAAAACCCTTCAACATCGCTTTGATTTTTAACACTTAGTATTCTTCCTATACCTACGCTATTTTCGCTTTCTTTTAAAGGATTTAATTCTTTTAAATTTAAATCAAGTGCTGTGCTTAAATCTCTAGCAACACCATATAAACTCAAGCAATCTCCGCGATTTGGAGTAAGTTCTATTTCAATTAATTCATCATTAAAAAGTTCATAATCATTTAAAGCTTTTCCTAAAACTAACTCCCCTATGCTTTCATCTAAAACCATAATACCTTCATTGCTTTTTCCAAAACCAAGCTCACTAGAAGAGCAAATCATACCCATAGATTCAACTCCTCTAAGTTTGGCAGGTTTTATCTCAAGTCCACTTGGAAGCACTGCACCCACTAAAGATACGGCTACAAATTGATCTTTATCAACATTTTTTGCCCCACAAACAATTTGTAAAATTTCGTTCCCAACATCTACCTTACAAATATTCAATTTATCTGAATTTTCATGTTTAACTTTTTCTAAAACCTTACCTATTACAACTTTTTGGGGAGCTTTAACACTTTTGAAACTATCAACCTCTAATCCTATAGAATTTAAAGTATTTACTATAGTTTGCGTTGATATTTCACTTAAATCAATCCATTCATTTAACCAATTTCTACTAATAATCATCTAAATTGCTCCAATAATCTTAAATCACCTTCAAACATAGAACGCAAATCAGGAATTTTATGTAAAAGCATAGCAAAACGCTCTACACCCAAACCAAAAGCATAGCCACTTACATTTTTATAGCCAACAAATTTATAAACATTAGGATCAACAACACCACATCCTAAAACTTCAAGCCATCCCGTTTGCTTACAAACCCTACATCCGCAACCTTTACAAAACACACAAGAAATATCTACCTCAGCAGATGGCTCTGTAAAAGGAAAAAAGCTTGGTCTAAAACGCACTTTTACATCACCAAACATATGTTTTAAAAAATGCTCTAGCATATCTTTTAAATTTGCAAAATTGACTTTATCGCCCTCTTCTACCACAAGTCCTTCTACTTGATGAAACATAGGCGTATGGGTAATATCAAAATCTCTTCTAAAAACTGCACCTGGTGCTATCATTCTAATAGGTGGTTTTTGAGATAGCATAGTTCTAATTTGCACCGGAGAAGTTTGGGATCTAAGCAAGGTTTTATCTTCAAAATAAAAAGTATCTTGCATATCTCTTGCAGGATGATTTTGAGGTAAATTTAATGCTTCAAAATTATGAAAATCATCCTCAATCAAAGGCCCTTTTTCTATGCTGAAATTTAAAGCTGTAAAATATTCTATGATTTTATCCATAGTTTGCATGATTGGGTGTAAAGCACCTGCATTTGAAGTTTCATCAAAAAAGCTAAAATCTTGCACATCTTGTTTCATTTTTTCATTTAAAGCTTTTTCTTCTAATTCTTTTAATTTTATTTGATAAGCTTCATTAAATTCATCTCTTGTTTTATTTAAACCATTAGCGAATTCTTTTTTTTCTTCACCTTGCAAAACTTTTAATTTTGCAAATTCTAAAGTCAAAATACCTTTTTTTCCCAAAACACTTACTTTTATATTTTCAAGTTCTGCTAAAGTATTTGCAGAAGCAATTTTTTCTATCATATCTTGCAATTTTAGCTCCAACTAAATTTTTTTTAAACATTCTAATGTAAAATTATTTAAAATTAGCAAAAATAATAAAAAAAGGACTATTAAATGAGAGAAAAAACCGTATTTGAACTAATCGTAGAAGGAAAAATTCCTGCTAATAAAGTTTTAGAAAGTGAAAAATTTTTAGCTTTTCATGATATTAATCCTAAAGCACCTATTCATATTTTAATCATTCCAAAAGAACATTTTGAAAACTTTCAAGAATTAAGACCTGAATTAATGAGCAAAATGACACAATTTATCCAAGAATTAGCCACTCTTTTAGGACTAGATAAAAGCGGGTATAGATTAATCACTAATTGTGGAAAAAATAGCGGACAAGAAGTTTTTCATTTACATTTTCATATGTTAGGTGGATTTGAGCTTCCAAAAAATAAAGAAACCCAAATCAATCCTGAATCACTATTCTAAAAAGAGCTTAACTCTTTTTAGATAGCAGGACCAGCTAATTTAAATTCTGCTCCTTCTTTTACATCTTCATAGCATTTGAAATTTTCTATAAACATTTTCGCAAGCTTTAATTTGGTTTCTTCGTAAGCTTTTTTATCCTCCCAAGTATTAACAGGGTTTAATAACTTACTTTCTACACCTGCTAATTCTTTTGGAACTGCAAGATTGAATAAATCATAGTTTTCAAACTCACAATTTTGTATACTACCATCTAAAATCGCATTAATACAAGCTCTAGTAGCTTTTATACTCATTCTTTTGCCTACACCATAAGCTCCACCGCTCCAACCGGTATTTACCAGATAAACATTAACATTATGCTTACTGATTTTTTCGCCCAAAAGTTTTGCATAAACAGTTGGGTGTAATGGTAAAAACACTTCTCCAAAACAAGCTGAAAAAGTCGCAACAGGCTCAGTAATACCTCTTTCAGTTCCTGCTACTTTAGCAGTATAACCACTTAGAAAATAATACATTGCTTGTTCTTTACTAAGTTTACTAACCGGAGGTAAAACACCAAAAGCATCCGCTGAAAGGAAAATGATATTACTAGGATGACCTGCGCTAAGGCTTGGCTCGTGATTTAAAATATGCTCTATCGGATAAGAAACTCTAGTATTTTCAGTTTTAGAACCATCATTAAAATCAACGCTTAAATCATCTTTTAAAACTACATTTTCTAAAAGTGCATTTTGTTTGATTGCTCCATAAATTTCTGGCTCACTTTGAGGATCAAGATTGATACATTTTGCATAACAACCTCCTTCAAAATTAAATACACCCTCATCATCCCAACCATGCTCATCATCGCCTATTAATTTTCTTTTTGGATCGGTTGAAAGAGTGGTTTTACCTGTGCCACTAAGCCCAAAGAAAAGCGCCACATCGCCTTTTTCTCCAACATTAGCACTACAATGCATAGAAAGTTTATTTTCTAGTGGAAGCCAATAATTCATCATAGAAAAAATTCCTTTTTTCATCTCTCCGCCATACCAAGTTCCACCAATTACTGCTATATTTTTTTCTATGTTAAAAATTACAAAAACCTCTGAATTTAAACCATCTTTTTCATAATCTTCATTCACACATTTACAAGCATTATATACCACAAAATCAGGCTTAAACTCTTTAAGATCTTCTTCTTTTGGACGAATAAACATATTTTTTACAAAATGAGCTTGCCATGCAATTTGTGTTACAAAACGCACAGCTTTACGACTTTTTAATGAAGCTCCACAATATGCATCTTGAATATAAATATCACTATTATTAAGTTGCTTTTTAGCTTTTGCTAAAAGTTTTTCAAATAATTCCTCACTAATAGGCTGATTAATCTTACCCCAAGCAATATATTTTTGCGAAGGATCTTGTTTTACAAAATATTTATCCTTAGGGCTTCTTCCGGTAAAAATTCCCGTATCCACACTAAAGGTACCATTTTTAGTACATACACCTTCATTATTGTTTTTTTCGTGTTTTAAAAGCTCATCATAACTAAGATTATGAAAAACTTGTCCGATGTTTTCCAAACCTAAATTTTCTAAACCTATCATTTTTGCCTCCTTATTTATAAGTCATTAAAGCTTGGCCTTCACTTACACTCTCACCAGCATTTGCTAAAAGTTCTGCAATTTCTCCATCTTTACTTGCACTAACCTCAATCTCCATTTTCATAGCTTCAAGTACAGCTACAACTTGCCCTGCTTTTACACTATCGTTTTCTTTGACTAAAATTTTAAATACATTTGCATTCATACTCGCAACGATAGCATTGGCACTATCATCTACTTGTGCCTTTTTCACTTCTGTTTTGTCTGAATTTACCTTGACAGCACTTTTAACATTAACATCTCTATCAAAACCTGCACTTACTTCCACATGATATTTATTACCATTAACTGAAACGGTAAATTGATTTTCATTGATAAGACTTGGTTTTAATTTGCTATTTTTTCTAACATTAACCTTAGCTTCACCTTTTAAGAAAGCTATACCTTTTTCTTTACAAGCTGCAACGATAAAAATATTTTCTTCACTTGTTTCTAAATTTTCTTTTTCCAATAAGTTTTTAATATAAGCTATACTTTTACTCTCATCTGCATCGGCAATATCTGTGGCTAATTTTATAGTTGGTTCTAATTTTAATTGCTTACTTGCAAGCTTAATTACTTCAGAATCTGGAGCAACAGGAGTTTTTCCAAAATATCCTAAAACCATCTTGCCATATCCATCTGCGATTTTTTTCCAAGGACCAAACATTACATTATTAAAAGCTTGTTGAAAATAAAATTGCGATACAGGAGTAACCGAAGTACCATAGCCACCTTTTTCTACCACTTCTTGCATAGCTTTTATAACTTGAGGAAATTTATCTAAAATATTATTATCTCTCATCATTTGTGTATTAGCGGTTAATGCTCCACCTGGCATAGGCGAAAAAGGTATTAAAGGGTTTACCGCTGTTGCTTCAGGTGGTAGAAAATAATCTTTTAAACAATCTTTTAGCACTTCTTCATATTTTAAAATTTTTTCTTCATCCAAACCAAGATCAAAATTACTTCCTTTTAAAGCATGAAGCATGGTTAAAATATCAGGCTGAGAAGTACCACCACTAACAGGTGCAGCAGCTAAATCTATACCATCAACACCTGCCTCTAAAGCTGCTAAATAGCATGTTATACTCACCCCTGCAGTTTCATGCGTATGTAATCTTATATGCATATTTTCAGGCAAGTTTTTTCTAGCCATTTTAATAACTTCATAAATTTTATTTGGATTTGAAGTTCCACTTGCATCTTTAAAACAAATACTATCAAAAGGAATTTGTGCTTGTAGGATTTCTTTTAAAATTCTTTCATAAAAAGGCACATCATGCGCGCCTTTACATTTTGGAGGTAAATCCATTAAAGTAATAGCAATTTCATGTTTTAAGCCATGTTTAACTATACATTCTCCACTAAATTTTAAATTATTTACATCATTTAATGCATCAAAATTTCTTATGGTGGTTGTGCCATGTTTTGCAAACATTTTTGCATGCAAGTCAATAATTTCTTTACTACCTGTATCAAGTGCTACAGTATTAACCCCTCTTGCAAGAGTTTGTAAATTTGCTTCTTTTCCAACGATGGCTCTAAATTTATCCATCATTTCAAAGGCATTTTCATTTAAATAAAAAAATAGGCTTTGAAACCTAGCTCCACCGCCAAATTCAAAATGTTTAATGTCTGCTTCTTTAGCTGCTTCTAGGGCAGGAAAAAAGTCATTCATTAAAACTCTAGCACCATAAACAGATTGAAAACCATCTCTAAATGTGGTATCCATTACATCAATTAACTTTTTAGCCATAATTTTTCCTTATTTTTACATCTTTGCAATTATAACTCTACTTTCTTAAAAAATAAATTTATAAAATTTGATTTAACATAATGATAATAATCGCAACAGGCGCAACAAATCTAAGTAAAAAATACCATACTTCAAAAACAGCTTTACTCATGAATTTAGAAAATAAATTATAGATTTTCATTTTATCTACAAAAAATCCCACAAAAATAGCACTTGCAATAGCTCCAAGTGGGAGCATAAAATTAGAAGTTAATTTATCCAAAATATCAAAAAAACTTAAACCAAAAAAGCTAAAGCTAGCTCCATAACTAGCACTAAAAGATAAAATACAACTCATCCCTAAAAGAAAAACCACAAAACCTATAAAAACCAAAGCTTTTTTTCTTGAAATTTTATATTCATTCACAAGATAAAAAGTAAAAGGTTCTATCATAGAAACTGCTGAAGTAATTCCTGCAAAAAATAAAGCCAAGAAAAAATAAAAGGCTAAAAAATGCCCAAAAATAGTGTTTAAATTAGAAAACAAAGTTGTTAAAGATATAAATACAAGTCCAGCACCTTCTGCGGGATTGGCATTAAATTTAAATATAAAAGTAAATACAATAAGCCCCATCATTAAACCTATGCTGATATTTAAAAGTACAATTACAATTGAACTTGTAATTAAATTTGTATCATCTTTTAATGAAGCTGCATAAGTAGTAATACAACCTATGCCCAAACATAAAGTAAAAAAAGCAAGGCCCAAGGCTGTTAAAACCGAGTTTAGATTAAGTTTAGTAAAATCAGGATAAAACAAATAAGCAAAAGCTTCTTTAAAACCATCTTGAAAAAAACAATACACTAGCATTAAAACAAGCATAATAAACAAACTTGGCATAATCCAAACATTGAGTTTTTCTATACCACTTTTAACACCTCTTGAGACAACAAACAAGGTAAGAAAAAAAGCAATTAAAAAATACAAACTACTTTCTAAAATACTATTTTGTATTAAATTTCCAAATAAAGTTCCTGCTTCTTGGGTATTGCTAGGCAAATAATAAATCGAAGTTATCATGTATTTTAAAACCCAACCCATAATAACAAGATAAAAAGATAATACAAAAATTCCACCGAGCATAAAAAATCCCGCAAATTTCCATTTTTGAGCATATTTAGTTGCCAAGCTTTTATAAGCATTAACAGGATCACTTTGACTTAATCTTCCCATAGCAATTTCAGCCAAAAATACACAAAATCCTATACTAATAGTCAAAAGCAAATACAAAAGCACGAAGGCAAAACCACCATTTTGGCCTACTAAGGTTGGAAACTTCCAAGCATTTCCAAGCCCTATAGCCCCGCCTGCAACGGCTAATACAAAACCTATTTTAGAAAATTTATCATTCATTTTAATACCTTAGAAAAAAAGCTGTCTAGCCATGATTAAAATCACTGCTAATGGAGAAATATATCTTAAAAAGATATACCAAATCTCAAAATATATCCCGCGCATAAATGGTTGAAATAAAATTTGTAAAGCTTCTTTTTTAAGCACAAAACCCACAAAAAATGCTGTAATTAAAGCAGAAATTGGCATTAATAAATTTTGTATGAAAAAGTCTAAAATATCAAAAAAACTTTTTCCAAAGAAATTTAAACTTGGCGCACTTACATGATAAAAAGAAAGTATAGATAAACTTCCAATAAAATAAACAATCACACCTACAAAAATCAAAGCTTTTTTTCTTGAAATTTGATAACGATTTATAAGATAAAAGGTAAAAGGTTCTATCATGGAAATAGCTGAAGTAATTCCTGCAAAAAATAAAGCTATAAAAAAGGCTATGGCTAAAATATTTCCCAAAAATCCTAACTTTGCAAAAAGTGTTGTTAATGATATAAATATAAGTCCTGGTCCTTGTTGAGTAGGATCAGCTCCAAATTCAAATATAAAAGTAAATACAATAAGCCCCATCATTAAACCAATAATAGTATTAATAATAATAATATTTAAAGCACTGCTTATAAAATTTGTTTTATCGGGCAAACTTGCTGCATAAGTTAAAATCACACATACGCCCAAAGACATACTAAAAAATGCAAGCCCTAGTGCATCTAATATAGAATTAACACTTAATTTTGAAAAATCAGGCACGAATAAAAACTCACTCGCTTTAGAAAAACCATCCATACTAAAAGAATACCCAAGCATTAAAATAAGCAATATAAATAAGCTTGGCATCATCCAAACATTGAGTTTTTCTATACCACTTTTAACACCTTTTGATACTACATAAAAAATAACTATAAATACAAAAGTAAAACATATAAATTGAGATAAAACATCATTAGAAAGTAAATTTCCAAAAATAGCGCCTGCTTCATTTGTATCTTTAGGCAATTCAAAAAACCCAAAATAAGCATATTTTGCTATCCAGCCTATAACAACACTATAAAAAGATACTAAAATAATAGCACCAAGCATAAAAAATCCCGCAAATGACCAAGCTTTTTTGTTCTTTGGTGCTAAAGTATGATAAGCATTTACAGGGTCTTTTTCGCTAAGTTTTCCTATGCTAAGTTCGGCTAAAAATATCACAAAAGCCACACCTAAGGTTAAAAGTAAATACACCACTACAAAAGCTGATCCGCCATTGTTACCCACCAAAGTTGGAAACTTCCAAGCATTTCCAAGTCCAACAGCTGAACCTGCTACTGCTAATACAAAACCTATTTTAGAAAATTTTTCATTCATCTTTTAACCTTAAAAAAATAATTGTTTTACCATGATTAAAATCACCGCTAAAGGCGAGATATATCTTACAAAAAAATACCAACACTCAAAATATTTACCCCTCATATAGGGATAAAATAAAGTTTGTAAAA
The DNA here is from genome assembly GCF_024723515.1 of Campylobacter sp. W0066.2. NCBI lineage: Bacteria > Pseudomonadati > Campylobacterota > Epsilonproteobacteria > Campylobacterales > Campylobacteraceae > Campylobacter > Campylobacter sp. W0066.2. The sequence goes on from NZ_JANQCV010000006.1 coordinate 84,803, forward strand.
CTTCTTTTTTAAGCACAAAACCTACAAAGATTGCCCCAAATAATCCACCTAAAGGCATCATTAAATTTGAAGCAATAAAATCTAATATATCAAAAAAACTTTTTCCAAAAAATTCTAAAGAATCTTTACTCCACTCAATTCCTGATAAAATACACAAACTTCCCAAAAAATATACAATGAAAGCTATAAAAATCAAAGCTTTTTTTCTTGTAAAATTATAAGAATTGATTAAATAAAAAGTTAAAGGCTCTATCATGGAAACTGCTGAAGTAATCCCTGCAAAAAACAATGCAATAAAAAAAGCCACAGCTAAAATATTTCCTAAAGGTAAAAAACCGATTGGATCAATATTTGAAAACAAACTCATTAAAGATACAAAAATCAAACCTGGACCTTGCTGAGCTGGATCTCCGTTAAATTCAAATATAAAAGTAAATACAATAAGCCCCATCATAATACCAATAATAATATTAATAATAATAATATTAATAGTACTTGTAATAAAATTTGTTTTATCAGGCAAACTTGCAGAATAAGTTATAATCGAGCCCACTCCAATAGATAAAGAAAAACAAGCAAGCCCTAAAGCACTCAAAAATGCGCCCACACTAAGCTTGGAAAAGTCCGGAGAAAACAAAAACTCACTCGCTTTAGAAAAACCATCCATACTAAAAGAATACCCAAGCATTAAAATAAGCAGTATAAATAAGCTTGGCATCATCCAAACATTGAGTTTTTCTATACCACTTTTAACACCTTTTGATACTACATAAAAAATAACTATAAATACAAAAGTAAAACATATAAATTGAGATAAAACATCATTAGAAAGTAAATTTCCAAAAATAGCACCACTCTCTTCTATGCTTTTTGGTAAAGGAAAAAATCCAAAATAAGCATATTTAACAATCCATCCTATAATCACACTATAAAAAGAAACAATCAAAATAGCACCTATTAAAGAAAAACCGACTATAGACCAAGCTCTTTTGTGTTTTGGTGCTAAAGTATAATAAGCATTTACAGGGTCTTTTTCACTAAGTTTTCCTATGCTAAGTTCGGCTAAAAATATCACAAAACCTACTCCCAAAGTCAAAAGGAGATACAAAAGCACAAAGGCTGATCCTCCATTTTGCCCTACTAAAGTTGGAAATTTCCAAGCATTTCCAAGCCCAACGGCTGAGCCTGCTACTGCTAATACAAAACCTATTTTAGAAAATTTTTCATTCATAAAAATAACCTTAAAATTATAAAACTATAAAAAACTTTTAATGTAGCTAAAAAAAACTTTAATTTGTTTTAAATATAGATATATTAATTTAAATTTCAATAATTTTAAAGCTATATTGATATATAATTTCGCTTCTATAAATTACGAGTAGGGATACGCAAGCCGAAAGGATTTAAATTTTTATAAGGAAAAACTATGAAAAAAATCGTATTTTTAATGCTAGCTTTAAGCGGTTTTGCATTTGCAGCTGAAGGTTCTATGAATCAATGGCTAGCTTCTTTTTCTATCTTAGCAGCAGGTTTAGGACTTGGTGTTGCAGCCTTAGGTGGTGCTATTGGTATGGGTAATACTGCAGCAGCAACTATAGCAGGTACTGCTAGAAACCCTGGTCTTGGTGGTAAATTAATGACTACTATGTTTATTGCTTTGGCGATGATTGAAGCTCAAGTTATTTATGCACTTGTTATTGCTCTTATCGCTCTTTATGCTAATCCATTCCAAGCATTAGTAGCAGCTTAATTTTTAAGCCCTATTTAGGGCTTTATGCGGTTATGGTGGAACTGGTAGACACGCCATCTTGAGGGGGTGGTACGCTCAGCGTGTGCGAGTTCAAATCTCGCTAACCGCACCATTTTAAGGAAATTTAAAAAATGGCTTTCTATCTCTTAATTAGCGCAATAGCTTTTTTAATTCTTTTCTTTGCTATTAAAAAATATACTTTAAAATTAGACGAACAAGCTTTACTTGAGCCTATAAAAAATGATATCTATCCCGAATTTTGTGATCTAATCAATGAAGAAATAAGAAATATCAAAAATAATCTTTTACAAAATACTTTTACACTTCAAAATGAAAATCATAAAGATGAATTTTTAGAAAATTTAAGCGATATGAGCAGAAAGCTTAATCATATTCAAACCATGAATTTAAGTAAAAAAAATAGTGCTTTATGGGAAGAAACTCTTTTTGACTTTTTAAAAGAGCTTGAAAAGCTTAATGAACAATACTTAAAGAATAGTGATGAGATTAATGATTCAATCAGAACTTCTTTGCAAGAAAAATTTTCTAATTTAACAAAAAACTAACACAAACAAATTATTTATTTCAAAAAACACTTTATAATTTTAAGCTATTTTTATAAAGGAAATTCATGTTTGTCAATAAGAAAAAAATCAATGAGCAAATTATTCAATTAGAACAATCCAATCAAGCTTTTCAAGATATACTTAATGCTATAAGTAAAACTATGGCGATGATAGAATTTCAAACAGATGGAACCATCATTAGCGCTAATGAAAATTTTCTAAAAACTATGAATTACTCTCTAGATGAAATTAAAGGAAAACACCATAGTATGTTTTGCTTGCCTGAAGTAGTAAAATCTCAACGCTATGTTGATTTTTGGAGAGATTTAAAAGGTGGTAAATCAAGAAATGGTCTTTTTAGACGCATCGCAAAAGGTGGAAAAGACATTTATCTTGAAGCTAATTATCTTCCTATTTTAGATCAAAATAACAAAGTATATAAGGTTATTAAATTCGCCAATGACATTACTCAAAGACACTATGAAATGCTTGATTTAAAAAATACCATAGATGCAGCTAATCGTTCTATGGCTATTATTGAATTTAATCCTTATGGAGAGATTTTAAATGCTAATGAAAACTTCACTCAAACTATGGGTTATTCATTAAGTGAAATCAAAGGAAAGCACCATAGTATGTTTTGCGAAGAAAAGTTTAGAAACTCAAAAGAATATACAATTTTTTGGGAAGAATTAAGAAGTGGTAAATTCCAATCAGGAAAATTCATACGCTTTGGTAAAAATAATAAACTTATCCACCTAGAAGCAAGTTATAATCCTATCAAAAATGATGATGGAGAAATTTACAAAGTTATTAAATTTGCAACAGATATTACTGAGCAAGTTGTAAGAGATGAGGAAAAATTAAAACTTATCAGTGAATTAGCTGAGCAAAATGATAATCTCACTCAAGAAGGTGATAGCGTCATAGAAAATACGGTTCAAAATATTCAAGGCATTGCTGATATGATGAATAATAGTAGTAATTTGGTTTCATCATTAAATGAGCAATCAGAAGAAATCAAAAATATTATTCAAACTATTAGCGATATAGCTGATCAAACTAATCTTTTAGCACTAAATGCAGCTATTGAAGCAGCGCGTGCAGGTGAGCATGGTAGAGGCTTTGCTGTAGTTGCTGATGAAGTTAGAAATCTAGCTGAAAGAACTGGACATTCAGTAAATGAAATTACCACTACCATTAATTCTATTAGAAATGTAACAGCTGAAGTAGTACAAAGTATTAAAGATGGTTTAAGTGGCGTAAATCAAAGTGTGGACTTAGCTAAAGAGGCTAGAGAGTGTATGGAAAAAATTAGAAATAGCTCAGCTCAAGTAGCACAAGCTATGCAAAATAAATAAAAGTTTTTAGCTTAGATGCTAAAAACTTTTCCTGCTATAAAGCTTTTCTCTACCTTACCTTGCAAGATATCATTTACATATAAACCTTCTCCATTAAAAGAAAGTTTTTCATCAAATACAACTAAATCAGCATCAAAGCCAATTTCTATTTTACCTTTGTTTAATCCTAAAAATTGCGCTTGATTATAACTTGTAAAATCACATAATTCTTTCCAAGTTAAGATACCTTCTTTTACTAAATATGTAAAACATAAACTCATATACATAGCTATAACATTAACTCCAAAATCTGCTTCATCAAAAGCTAAATCTTTTTTAGTGCTAGGAGTATGCAAAGAGCTTAAGAAAGTAATTTTTTTATTTTGAAGTAATTTTTTAAGGCTTATTAATTCATCTTTTGCTCTTAATGGAGGTAAGATTTTTGCTTGAGTGTTGAAATTTTCACATGCACTTTCATCTTTGATTAAATGATGGATTGAAATTTCACTATATTGATCATGCAATAATTCAAATGATCTTGCAATTGCTAAAGAGCTAAAACAAGCTTTGTTTTTATAAAATTTCACTAGTTCTTTCATTTTTGCCACTTCACTAGTTTCAGCTATATTACTAATTCCTATAAGTCCTAATTCAAAACTTATTTGTCCATCGTTCATCACTCCATGATCATCAAAACTCTCATCAAAACACTTTAAAAACACCGGAGTTGATTTCATATTAGCATATTGCATACATTGTCTTAAATAATTTGCACCCAAAGTACTTGAAAGCTCTAAGCCTTTTGCGCCCATATCAATTAAGGTAGCAATATTTTTTAATTTTTCTGTTTTATCTAATACATTAATAGTAGGTAAAACATTAATATCTAAAGATTTTAATTTATCAAAATAAAGCACATAGCCTTGAGTGTTAGCTTCTAAACTATCTTTTAAAACAATAGTCCCTACCCCACCTTTTAAGCATGCTTTTTCAAGATCATATAATTTATCTATACTAAATTCATTATCAAGCAAACTAACATTTAAATCAATAAACGAAGGAAGTAAAGTCTTACCTTCTATATCAACAATATGCTCATCATCATTTAAATCATTAGCAATTTGAGTGATTTTTCCATCTTCTATTTTAAGATCAAACTTTTGCTCACCATAAATTTTTGCATTTTTGATAATCATGATATTTCCTCCTTTGATGACATCAAATCTTTCAAAGATTCCCAAGCATTCTTACCCTCTAACATTAAGACTACTTCGTTAACAATCGGGGTATAAATTTGAAATTGTTTTGATAAAGAATGTATAGCATAAGCAGTTTGCACTCCTTCGGCTACCTCGCCAAGTTCCATTAAAATATCTTTTATATTTTTACCACTAGACAAACTTAAACCTACTCTATAATTTCTTGATAGATTGCTTGAAGCTGTTAAAAATAAATCTCCAGCCCCACTAAGTCCTAAAAAAGTTTCTTCTTTGGCGTTAAAAAATTGCCCAAAACGGTGCATTTCTACTAAGCCTCTTGAAACCAAAGAAGCTCTTGCATTATTACCTAAATTTAAGCCATCACAAACCCCGCTTGCAATTGCTAAAACATTCTTATATGCACCACAAATCTCAACACCTTTAACATCAGAACTTGTATAAGTTTTAATATAATTTGGAAAAAAACTTGCAAATTGATTACAAAGATCTTGATTTTTACCACTAACAACCAAAGCACAAGGTTTTTTTTCTAGCACCTCACTTGCAAAAGAAGGACCACTTAAAAAACAAAGTCTATCACTACTTATAAACTCGCTAAAAACCTCATCCATAAATTTTAAACTTTTACAATCAATACCCTTAGAAGCTACAAGAATTTTTTGATTTAAATCTTTAAAATTATTTACAAGCCACTCATATATTCCTTGAGTATATAAAGCAAAAACTAAATATTCATATTCTAAAGCTTCTTTGGTGCCAACAAAATAAGAAAGATTTTTTTCGTGAAAAGAAGTTATCACGCATTCATTTTTAACACTCAATGCATCATATAAAGCACTTCCCCATTTTCCTGCACCAACAACTGCTATTTTCATATTTAACCAAGTTTTACTTTTAAAATTTCATTCACTTTAGCAGGATTAAATGCACCTTTACCCGCTTTCATTGCTTGACCAACAAAGAAACCAAAAAGTTTATCTTTGCCACTTTTATATTCAGCTACTTTATCTTTATTGTTTGCTAAAATTTCATCAATAATCTTTTCAATAGCACCATCATCGCTTACTTGTTTTAAACCAAGTTTTTCAATAGCATCATCAATTTCAACTTCTGTATTTTCAAACACATAAGCTAAAATATCCTTACCTGCTTTAGCACTAATAACACCTTCTTCTATGCGCTTGATTAAAATAGCTAATTTTTCTTGTTTTATAGGTGAGTTTTCTATGGTCAATTCACCTTTTAAAAGTCCCATTAACTCAGTCGTAAGCCAAGTAACACAAAGTTTTGGGTTTAATTTTTGATTAATTAGATACTCAAAATATCTACAAAGCTCTAATGAAGAAACAATCACTTCACTATCACTTTCTTTAATACCTAATTCACTAACAAATCTAGCTTTTTTCTCATCAGGAAGTTCAGGTATATCTTGACTTAGCATTTCATCACCTAAAATTACAGGTAAAAGATCAGGATCAGGGAAATATCTATATTCAGCAGAATCTTCCTTGCCTCTCATACTTCTAGTAACTAAATTAACCGTATCAAATAATCTTGTTTCTTGCACAACTTCTTGGTCGTATTTTCCATCTTCCCAAGCTTCACTTTGACGTTTTACTTCATACTCAATCGCCTTTTGGATAAAACGGAATGAATTTAAGTTTTTAATCTCCACTCTAGTATAAAGATTATCATCACCTTTAGGACGAATACTAACATTAGCATCACATCTAAAACTACCTTCTTGCATATTTGCATCTGAAATATCTAAAAATCTTATAATAGAATGTAACTTTTTCAAATAAGCAACTGCCTCATCAGAGCTTCTAAGTTCAGGTTCACTAACAATTTCAAGCAAAGGCATGCCTGCTCTATTTAAATCTACTTTTGAAAAATTACTCTCGTGTATATTTTTTCCTGCATCTTCTTCTAAATGAGCTCTGGTGATACCTATGCGTTTATTTTCTCCATTTGCATTGATAAACAACTCGCCATTTTCTACTATAGGAATATCAAATTGCGAAATTTGATAAGCTTTGGGCAAATCAGGATAAAAATAATTTTTTCTATTAAAAATACTTTTTTTATTTATAGTTGCATTAACAGCTTTTCCAAATGCTATGGCTTTTTTTACCGCTTCTTGATTCAATACAGGTAAAGCACCTGGTAAGGCTAAACATGTTGGGCATACATTAGTATTTGATTTTTCTCCAAAAGAAGTCACACATGAGCAAAAGATTTTTGTTTTTGTATTTAATTGCGCATGAACTTCAAGTCCTATAACAACTTCAAACATTAAAATTTTCCTTAGAATTTTTTGTTTATTCTAGCGTTTTTTATTTCAAAAAGAGTTTAAAAAAGAATAAAAGAAGTATATTAAAAAAGAAAAAAGCAAAAAATAATTTTTTGCTTTTTAAAAATTAATGATGTTCATCAACTACAGTTGCACCTGCTAAATAAACATAAGTTAAAATCATAAAAATAAAAGATTGTAAAAATGCCATAAAAGTTAAAAGCATATAAGCAGGTAGTGGCGCAACCCAAGGCACAAGAGCTAAAATGACTGCTAAGAATAAATCATCTCCCTTGATATTACCAAATAAACGGAAAGATAAAGAAATAACTCTTGAAAAATGAGAAACCACTTCTATAGGAAACATTAAAGGTGCTAGAATTTTCACAGGTCCCATGAAATGTGCAAAATACTTAAAAAATCCTTGAGTTCTAATGCCTTCAAAATGATAATATACAAATACTATAATAGCCAAAGAAGCACTAAAATTTAAACTAGCACTTGGAGCTTCAAAACCAGGGATAATTCCTATAATATTGCTAAAAAATACCATAAAACCTATAGTTGCAACTAAAGGCAAGTATTTTCTAGCAGCTTCATCACTACCCATAGTATCCCTACCCATACTTAAAATGCCTTCCATATAAGCTTCAGCTAAATTCTGACTACCTCTTGGGACAATTTGCATAGATCTTGTAGCAAGTTTTGCTAAAATCAAAGAAATCACAACTACTATACCTAAGTGAAAAAAGTATGCAAAAGTGTGACTAGAATCTATAAAAGAACTAAACAAAAATAAATCTTTCATTAAAAATCCTTAGCAGAATAAATATTTCAAAGCTAATATTATAAAAAAAAATTGCTTATATTTTAATGAAAATTCATTTTATTTGCGCAAAAATATCCACCCAAAATCGCACCTGTAAAACCACCGCCAGGAAATATAAAAGCATTGGCAAAATACAAATTTTCTACACTTTTACTTTTATAATGTAATCTATATTTAGCTCCTTCTTGATCTTGAGAAAATCCATAAATTGCACCCTCATAAGCTTTAGTGTATCTTTGTATAGTTTTTGGAGTGGCTAATTCTTGATGGATTAAGTGTGAACTTAAATTCGGAAAAATCTCATCTAGTCTTTGCACTATAGCTTTTAACACCTCTTCTTTTTTAGCTTTATAATCTTGCTTATTTAAATCCCATTCACTATAATTTGAACTAAAAGCTACAACACCTATGTATTTATCACTAGCTAAGCCGCTATCAACCTTAGAATAATTCACAAAAGCTATAGGTCTTTTTTTGATATCTAGTTTTAAAATATTAGTATTTTCATATGAACTATTTAAAAAATCATCTTCAAATATAAAATTACAATAATCCATATTTTCATAAATTTTAGAAATATCTTTATCATAAATAAAATAAGCACTTACCAAAGAACAAGCACGCTTTTTAGATTCTATTGCTTTGATTTCTTGGGTTAAATTTAAATCTTTAAGCAAGTCTTTATATACGATTAAAGGATCACAATTAGCAATAATTTTTTGCGCATAAACCGTGTGAGTTTCATTTTTATGAGTATATTCTACTCCATAAGCTTTTTGATCTTTTGTGAGTATTTTAACAACTTCAGCCTTAGCTAAAACCTGTCCTTGATTTTCTTTGATAACCTCAGCCAAAGCATCACTTAAAGCTTGCGAGCCACCTTTAATGTATACTCCGCCATCGTAATAATGTTTTTGTGCCATAGCATGATAAGAAAAAATAAATTCTTTACTATCATGATGATAATAACTCATATTTGCATTTAAAATCTTTTTTAGCTTATCATTTTTAATATAAGCATTTAAAACATCATAAACTTTTTTATTAAACAATCTATTTTTAATAAATATCCAAGCAGTATCAAAAGGAAACAACAATAACTCGCTTAATTTTAAATCCCAAGGAAATCTTCGAATAGCATAAGCTTGCATTTTTATAGCTTTAAAATATTTATCTATACCTTTACTTTCTTGTGGAAATTCTTTTTTCAAAACTTCTTTTACTTTTTCTATACCATGAGGTAAAGTTAGATTATAGTTTTTGCTTTTAATACTCCATGCACTTGGTAAAGGTAAAATTTCAATTTTATTCTTTATGCCAAGCTTATCAAAAACTAAATGCTTCATATCAGTCTTTGCTTCACCTAGGTCCATCTCATGAAGCCCCGCATCAATCAAAGCACCTTTTCTTTTAAAACAAGTAGCGCAACCACCAATTAAAGAATGCTGTTCTAAAACTAAAACTTTTTTACCATTTCTAGCTAAAAAAGCACCCGCACTTAAGCCTCCAAGACCTGAACCTATAATAACTACATCAAATTTCACATCCATTTTAACATCTCTCCTAATTCTTTTACAATATAACATTTTAAATCTATTTCATCAATAGATCTTGTTGGTATTATAGCACATTTAAATTTTTGCATTTTAGCCTCTTTTAAACGCACATCAAGTGAAAATACTTCTTTAATCTCACCATTTAAACTAAGCTCACCTATAAAAACACTATCCTTGCTTAAAGGGCGGTTTTTAAAACTTGAAATAATCGCCGCAACGACTGCTAAATCTGCCGCAGTTTCACTGATTTTTACCCCGCCACTTACATTAATAAAAACATCATAATGCCCCAAGGGAATTTCAAGCTTTCTCTCTAGTAAAGCTATGAGCATATCTAAACGATTTTTTTCATAGCCTGTTGCACTACGCTTTGGATAAGCACTCTCACAAACTAAGGCTTGAATTTCTAGCACTAAAGCTCTGCTTCCTTCCATTACCACGCTTAAAGCACTACCACTTACTGCCTTACCACGCGTAAAAAATCTATTAGCTATATCTTTAGCGCTAATCAAGCCCTTGGAAGTCATTTCAAAAATACCAACTTCGGAAATATTTCCAAAACGATTTTTAAAGCCTCTTAAAATTCTTATTTCTTTATTGGCATCGCCTTCAAAATAAAGCACTACATCTACCATATGCTCTAAAATTCTAGGTCCAGCTATAGCCCCATCTTTAGTGATATGTCCTATAATAAAAGTGCTAATATTATTGGCTTTAGAATAGCGCATCAACTCAAAAGTAATTTCTCTAACTTGAGTGATACTACCTGCTGCTGAAGTAATTTTATTAGAATATAAAGTTTGAATAGAATCAATAATTAAAATTTCATAATCTTTTTTAGAAAGTTCGCTTAAAATATCTTCCAAGCAAAGTTCAGTAAGTAAAAATAAATTTTCACAATTTGCATTCAAACGATCTGCACGCAGTTTGATTTGAGATTTACTCTCCTCACCACTTACATAAAGCACTTTTTTACCACTTTTAGCCAAATTCGAAGCAATTTTTAATAAAAGTGTGGATTTTCCAACCCCAGGTGAACCCCCAATTAACACTAAAGAACCCACAACGAGCCCGCCACCTAAAACTAAATCAAGCTCATTATCATCAGTGCTAATGCGTGTGAAATTTTCTGCTATAACATCATTTATACATACTGCAGAACTTGGGGTGTTTGAGAGTGAATTTAACTCTTTTAAAACCTTAATTTGTTCTTGCTTTAGCTCAACAAAACTATCCCAAGAACCACATTCAGGACATTTGCCTAGCCATTTACTTTGTTGATTTCCACAAGCTTGACATTCAAATAAAATGTGTTTTTTAGCCATAAATTACGCAAAAATCTCTTCAACTAAAGTTTTAACATATTCATTAGGATTAAACTCATGAATTTGTCCTAGTTGCTCTCCTACTCCTATATATAAAATAGGAAGCTCAAGTTCTCTTGCTATACTAAACAAAGCTCCACCTTTAGCAGTTCCATCAAGTTTTGTAATAATCACTCCATCAAGTTTTACTAAATCATTAAAAGCTTTTGCTTGCAAAATTCCTGCCACACCTTGAGTACCATCAAGCACAAGGATTTTTCTATGAGGAGCTCCCTGCATAGCTTTATCACTTATGCGAACAATTTTTTCAAGCTCATTAGCAAGATTTTTTTGATTTTGCAAGCGTCCTGCTGTATCTAAAATAACCCTATCATAATTTTTTGCCAAAGCTTTAGAAATAGCATCATAAGCGACTGCTGAAGGATCATGTCCTTGTGAAGTAGCTATGATATCTATATCTAATTTTTGCGCCCATAATTTTAACTGCTCTATAGCTCCTGCCCTAAAAGTATCACAAGCTCCAAGTATAACTTTTTCGCCATTTTCTTTATGTAAATGCGCCATTTTAGCAATGCTTGTAGTCTTACCTACCCCATTTACACCTAAAATCAAATCCACAAAAGGCTTGACATTAGCAAGTTCTGGTCTATCATAAATAAAATAAGTCCCCATAACACGCTCTAAATCGGCCTTTTTAACCTCATCATTTGGAGGAAGATAATAAATAATTTCTTCAACTATCTCATATGCCACATCAGCTTCTAAAAGCATTTCTTCAAGTAAATCTTTAGTAATGATTTTATTTGAAGCTTTAACTAAATGAATACTTTCTAAGGTTTTTTTCAAACCATTTTTTAAAAATCCAAACATTACATTATCGCTTTTTGTATATCTATATCTAACATTTCTTCAGGGATTATCCCTAAATACTCTTTAATCTTTTCGCCTTTTGCATTAAACAACACCATTGTTGGTATAGAACTGACATTTAAAACTTTAGAAAAAACAAAATTATTCTCCCCTATAATCGCTGGAAATTTCATTTTTTCATTTTCTATAAAAGTTAATATTTCTTGCTCTTTATTTTCTTCCAAAAAAAGCGCTATTACTTCAAATTTTTCTTGATATTTATTATTTAGATTATTTAAATGTGGAATTTGAGCCTTACAAGGTGTACACCAACTTGTAAAAAAAACAAACAATTTAGCTTTAGCTGTATCATCAAAATTAAATGCTTGCTCATGATATTTCACATACATTTTTCTACCATCTAAAAATTTTAAAGTAAAATCAATATTTTCACTTTGAGTCAAACTCGCATTGTCTGCATTTTCAGCGCTAGTATTTTCTTTATCACTCGAACATGAAGTAAAAAAAATCATGGCAAAAATTGCTAAAAAAAATTTAAATTTCAAGTCTTATCCTTATGATTTTTTAAGCTTAAAAGTATAACATAAAAAGTTAAAAACTTTAAGGAAAGCCTTGACAAAAAACAATTTTAGAATAAAACAAAAATCCAAAATGCATTTAAAATTAAAGTATCAATACAAAAGGGATTTTTTGGTTTTTCAAGAAATAAAGAAAATTCTAAATTTATACAAAAATTGTAGAAATATCCTTATATATATCCCTTTAAAATATGAAATTAATCTTTATAAATTCAGACATTTTCTAACAAAAAAATATCAAATTTTCGTCCCATTTATGCAAGATAAAAGTTTAAAGGTAGTAAAATTAAGATTAGCTCTTGAAAAAAAGAGCTTTGGGGTGTATGAGCCAAAAGATTCTTTTTTGCAAACTCACATTGATGTTGCGATTATCCCTGTAATAGGCGTAGATGCAAAATTAGGAAGAATCGGTCATGGTCAAGGTTTTTACGATAGGTTCTTTGAAAGCATTTCTTATAAAAAACCTTTGGTTGTTTTTACACAAATGATTGATGCAAAATCTGATCAATTTTTTAGCCAAGATCATGATATAAAAGGAAATTTTTATATAAACCCTTATAAAAAATATTTTAGGAAAGTTAAAAACAATGATAGAAATATTAGTCGCATTAATAGCCGTTTTTATAGGCGGAGGGATTGGGTATATAGTCGCCAAAAAGATTAATGATGCAAATTTCAATATCTTTTTAGAGCAAGCAAAAGCAAAAGCAAAAGCCATTGAGTACGAAGCTGAACTAACGCTTAAAGATGCTAAAAATTCAGTTGCTGAAGCTGAATTTGCAGCAAAGAAAAAATTTGATGAAAAAATTCAAAAACTTCAAAAAGAACATTCTATTAAGCTAGAAGAGCTTAATAAAAAAGAACAAAACCTTCATTATCAAGAAAAACTTCATGAGGAAAACAAAAACAAGTTAGTAAAAGAGCAACAAGCTATAAAAGCTTTGCATGGGGAAAATGAAAATTTAAAACAAAACTATGAAGCAAAACTTAGTGAGGTATTAAAAATACTTGAATATTCAGCCGGTCTTACACAAGAAGAAGCAAAAAATATAGTTTTACAAAAAGTAGAAGAAAACTCAAGAGCTGAAATTGCTCATATTGTTAGAAAATACGAAGAAGAAGCTAGAAATGAAGCTAAAAGAAAGGCTAACTTTATCTTAGCGCAAGCTACTTCAAGATTTGCAGGGGAATTTGCTGCTGAAAGATTAATCAATGTAGTAAATATCAAAAATGATGAGCTAAAAGGTCGTATTATAGGTAAAGAAGGAAGAAATGTTAAAACCTTAGAAATGGTTTTGGGTGTTGATATTATCATCGATGATACGCCTGGAGCGATTATAGTAAGTTGTTTTAATCTATATAGACGTGCCATTGCTACAAAGGTGATTGAACTTTTAGTTGAAGACGGCAGAATTCAACCTGCAAAAATAGAAGAAATTCATGAAAAAGTTTGCAAAGAATTTGAAGATAATATCTTAGAAGAAGGTCAAACTATAGTAATGGATTTGGGACTTAATAATATGCATCCTGAAATTGTTAAATTAATAGGAAAATTAAGATATAGAGCAAGTTATGGCCAAAATGCCCTAGCGCATTCTTTAGAAGTGGCACATTTAGCTGGAATCATAGCAGCTGAGTGTGGCGGAGATGAAAAACTAGCAAGAAGAGCTGGGATTTTACACGATATAGGCAAGGCTTTAACGCATGAATTTGAAGGTTCTCATGTGGATTTAGGAGCTGAGCTTTGTAAAAGATATAAAGAGCATCCTGTTGTGATTAATGCAATTTATGCTCACCATGGACATGAAGAGGCTACAAGTATAGAATCAGCTGCTGTTTGTACAGCAGATACACTAAGCGCTGCGCGTCCTGGTGCAAGGCGTGAGGTACTTGAGGCCTTCTTGAAACGAGTTAGCGAACTTGAAGATATAGCAAAAAGTAAAGAAGGGGTTAAAAAAGCTTATGCTATTAATGCTGGTAGGGAGATTAGAGTTATTGTTAATGCAAAATTAGTCAATGATGATGAATCTGTGCTTTTAGCTAAAGAAATAGCTGAAGAAATTCAAGAAAAAGTTCAATACCCTGGTGAAATAAAAGTCAATGTCATCAGAGAGCTTAGAGCTATTGATTTTGCAAGATAAGGTTTTTCATGCAAGAAATGATAGATAATCTAAGCACTTATGGCTATTTGATTTTATTTTTTTATTCCTTTGGCGGAGGTATGGTTGCTATACTTGCTGCAGGAGTACTTTGTGCAAGTTCTACCAAACTTGATTTGCATTTGTGTATATTTTTAGCCTTTTTGGCTAATACCATAGGCTCAACTTTATTATTTATCTTGGGAAAATACTATAAAAAAGACATAATGCCTTATTTTAAAAATCATAGAAGAAAAATTGCTCTTGCTATGATGAAAATCAAAAAATATGGCGATTTACTTTTAGTGGTGCAAAAATTTATCTATGGAGTAAAAACTATCATTCCTATAGCAGCAGGTCTTTGCAAATTTAGCTTTGTAAGATTTTTTATCATCAATACCTTAGCTAGTTTGATTTGGGCTGTTGTTTTAGGTTATGCTGGTTTTATTTTTGGAAATACCCTAAAAGAAGCTTTTGAAGTATTTACCAACTATCCTTACATAGCCCCTGCTTTTATAATCACTTTAATTTTTATTATATGGTTATATTTATCACGCTTTTCTAAGAAAAAATGAGTTTAAAATTCTCTATAAAAGAAACTTATAGAGAATTTTTTATTTTATTATTATGCTTTTTAGCAATTTTTAGTTTAAATCTCATCTATGAGTATAAAAAATATCAAAATTTTAAGCTTACTAAGCATTTATTACTTAAAGATAACATCGTTTTATCTTCTTATGAAAAAACTAATAAAAAAGGTAAAAAAAATATCAAGTTTTAAAACTCAAAAATTCTGATTTTATTTTTTATACTACTAGCTTTAAAGATCTAAATTTAAGTAAAAATGATGTGATAAATCTTAGAATTATCACTAAAAATATTAACTTTAAAGATTATCTTAGTAAAAGTTTTTATGCACCAAGTTATGATTTTAACAAAACTAAAACACAAAAAGAAAATATCCTAATAAGGTATTTTTTAAATCAGCATCATAATGAAAAAATCAAAGAATTTTATGGGGCTTTATTTTTTGCCAAAAATGTATCAAGCGAGCTTAGAAATGATGTGAATTTTTACAATATTGCACATTTAATTGCTATTAGTGGATATCATTTGGGCTTGTTATTTAGCTTTTGCTTTTTGATTTTTGCTCCTTTGTATGCCTTTTTTCACAAACGATATTTTCCTTATAGAAGTTTAAAACTTGATATTAACATTTTTGCTTTCTTACTTTTAATTTTTTATATGTTTTTAATAGATTTTAGCCCTTCTTATACAAGAGCTTTGTTAATGAGCTTTTTTGCTTTTTATTTATTTAGTAAAAATATTAAAATACTCAGTTTTAAATTTTTATTTTTAAGTATAGTCTTTTGCATTAGTATTTTTCCAAAACTTCTTTTTAGCGTTGGGTTTTTATTTTCTATTTTAGGAGTTTTTTATATTTATTTATATCTTCATTATTTTAAAGATCAATTTTCAAATTTTACCCATGTTTTTTTTGCTAAATATTTGGACCTTTTTAGCAATGATTATCCCTGTCTTATACTTTTTTCCTCTACTTAGCTTTCAGCAATTTTTAGCCATACCTTTAAGTTTAGCCTTTGTGGTGTTTTATCCTTTGGTTTTAATCTTACATATTTTTTCTTATGGAAATTTATTAGATTTATATTTAATGCATTTTTTTGAGTTTAAAATGCATGCGATTAATCTATCAATACCTTTTATGTTTTATTGTATTTATTTAATTTTATCTTTAGTCTCTATATTTAATAAATACTTAGCTCTTCTTATAATTTCTCTTGGGCTTATTCCCTTTATTTTCTTGATTTAAAAGCAAATAAGCCTTTAATCCTAAAAGATAAATAATCCAAGAAATATAAATCCACAAAAAGAAAAATAATATTACAGAAAAAGAACCATATACATTTAAATAAGTTTTATTATATACAGCATAATATACAAAAATCATCTTAGAAATATACCAAATCACAGAAGCACCAAAAGAACTAATAAGTAAAGTTTTTAAATCGCCTTTTTTGCTTACTGAACTTGAATAAGATACAAAAAACAATGCCCATATAATCACATAAGGTAAAATCTCAAAAAAATTTAAAGCAATATTAAAATCATCTAAGGTTTTTTGTACAAAACCTGAAATATAAAAACTCACCCCAAGCCCAAGTGGAGTTAAAGTTGCTAAAGTCCAATAAGAACTTATACTATGCCAAAGACTTTTAGAATCTTCTTCTAAAAGCTTATTAATCACATAATCATAACCTGAAAAAAAAGCCAAAGAAGTCAAAGCCATAGCTAAAAGCCCTATAAGTCCTAAATTTACACTGTTTTTTAAAAATGTATTGATGTATTGTATGATTAATTCTTGTTGAGTTGGGATTAAAAAAGTAAAAATTAAATTTTTAATTCTTTCTTGATACATTTCAAAACTTGGAATTTGGGTAAAAACCCAAAAACACAAAAACAAAAGTGGTATTAAAGATAAGATAGTATAAAAGCTCAAAGCCGCAGCATAATTTAAAATTTCTTTATCTCTTAAAGCTAAAAGAATTTTAAATAAATTTTTAAAATTCATCAAAGTCCCATTTTGAAAGGATTGAGTATATTATTTGGATCAAATGCCTTTTTGATATTTCTCATTAAGTCCATTTCAGCTTCACTAAAAGCAAGTTTCATAAAAGGAGCTTTTGAAATGCCTATGCCATGCTCTCCACTTAAAGTCCCACCTAAAGAGACTGTAAGCTTAAACACCTCTTCCACAGCTTCATAACCTTTTTTAACCAATTCAGGATTGTTTTTATCACTTACCATTACATTAGTATGTACATTCCCATCACCAGTATGACCAAAACAAGGGATTTTAAAACCATATTTTTTAGAAATTTCAGCTATGCCTTTTAAAAGCTCAGGTAGTTTTGAACGTGGCACTGTAATATCTTCATTAAGTTTTAAATTTCCATACATTGCTATGCTTTGAGAACAATTTCTTCTAGCAAACCAAATATCAGCTGCTTCTTGCTCATCTTTTGCTATTTTAAACTCTCTTACACCAGATTCGTAAAAACTCTCTTGCAAGATTTTTAAATCTGCTTCCAAAGCCTCTTCTACATTACCATCTACATCAGCGATTAAAATCGCACCCGCATCCATAGGCAAGCCTTTTTGAAATTTTTGCTCTAATGCTTGTATGCTTAGTTGATCTAAAAATTCCATAGATACAGGGGTTACACCTTTGGCTAAAGTTTTATAAACTGCATTCATCGCTTCATCAATACTGTTAAAAATCCCCATAGCTGTCTTTTTAAACTTTGGCAAAGCTACAAGTTTTAAAGTAATCTCGCTAAGCACAGCCAAAGATCCCTCACTTGCTATTAAAATTCCAGCTAGATTATAACCCGCTACATCTTTTATAGTTTTTTTGCCTGCTCTAATGATTTCTCCATTAGGTAAAACAGCTCTTAAAGCCATTACATAATCTTTAGTTATACCATACTTAGCAGCCCTCATACCCCCTGCATTTTCGCTTACATTCCCCCCTAAAGAAGAATACTCCATACTAGCAGGATCAGGTGGATAAAATAAACCATATTCTTTTACTTTTTCTTGCAAAGCCATATTTATCACACCAGGCTGCACTACTGCAACTAAATTTTCAAGATCGATTTCTAAAATTTTATTCATATGCTTTTCAAAGCTTAACACCACTCCACCATTAATAGCTAAGCTTCCACCGGTAAATCCACTACCTGAGCCCCTAGGAATGACTATGATCTTCTTTTCATTGCAATATTTTAAAATTTGACTAATATCATTTTCATCTCTTGGAAAAAGCACTCCATCAGGTAAATAATGCTTTTTGGTAGCATCATAACTATACGCTCTTTTGTGGATAGGATCAAAATGCGCATTTTCAACCCCTAAAAGATCTTGAAAAAATTTTTGATGGATTTCTTGCATTATTTTTCTCTAGTTAAGCTAATTAATTTTTCATAATATACATAATAATTTCCAATAGCCTCATCATTTAAGCTAAAAATATCGCTTTTATAACCTGTAATTCTTGAATAAAATGGAATTTGCAAACTTTGAGCTTGAGGTATGTTAAATTCTTCAATCTTACCAAAGTCTTGACAATCAACTATCTCAGCTTTATTTTCTAAAGCTACCACTAAAAGCCCAACAGCATTTTTTGAACAAAAAGATCTAAAATCTGATCTTCTTGGAGTTTGGCGGTATTCTTGTATCATATGCGCACCAAATAAATCAGGGTGTAAAAAATAAATTCCATTTAATTTTTGAGCTATAAAATCATACACACTTTTATCAGGAGCTATAATCAAAGCTCTATCATATAAATAATTTAAAACTATTTTATCGCCTACTTGTGGCAATACATTTGGTAAAGGCATAGCATCTTGAGCTAGCATATCAAAAACTTTAAATTGTAATTTAACCAAGCCATTTTCACGCCCTATCACACTAGCTCTTGCAATGATAGATTTTTGTGTATCAATTTCATGTACAACTATACCACTTGAGTGCAATAAAATTCTAGGATCATCTTTTATATAACCATAAATATCATCTACTTTTTCAAGTTTTGTTTGTATTAAATCAAAATTTTTAGCTTGTAAAAATGCTAAAAAACAGCAAAGCACTAAGATAATTCTTGACAATTTATACTCCTTAAAAAGTGTAAAAATAAATTATATTGTTTTTTCCTTACAAAATTGTAAGAAAAATTAAGTAAAATACAAATTTATGTTTAAATTTTAGAAGGCTTTAGATTATCATGAAAAAAATTTTCATATCTTTACTTATATCCATAAAACTTTTTGCTATTTCGAGTGTTGAAGAACTTTCTTGGGAAAATGGCAAAACTTTACTTGATTTTTTACAAGATCATTCTATACCACTTAATTTATATTATAATCTTGATACTGAAGATAAAGAACTAAGTGCAGAAATTGCAAGTGGCATTAAATACCAAATGCTAAAAGATGAGCAAGGCGAGCTTGAGCAAGTTTTAATCCCAATCAGTGATGATTTACAAATTCATATTTACAAAAATAATGAAAACAAATTCGTATTAAGTTTTACCCCTATTTCTTACACTAAAGAAAAAAGAACTATTCGCGTAGCTATTAACAACTCAGCTTATCAAGATGTCTATGATGAAAGTGGTAGTGTAACCTTAGCAAGAGCCATGGTAAGAGCTTTTAAAAATAGTGTTAATTTTAAAAATGTCAGAAAAGGCGATAGTGTAGTATTAATTTATGAGCAAAAAAGAAGATTAGGAAGACTTTTTGGCGATATTAATATCCAAGCAGCTTTAGCCAACATTAGAGGCAAAGAATATTCTGTATTTTTATATAAAGATTCTTATTATAATGCTCAAGGAAAAGAGCTTGAAAATTTCTTTTTAACTAAACCTGTTAAATACACAAGAATTTCAGATCGCTTTACTAGAGCAAGATATCATCCTATCTTAAAACGCTATAGAGCGCATTTAGGTATTGACTATGCTGCTCCAACAGGTACTCCGGTTAAAAGTGCAGGAGATGGGATGATTAGCTTTGTTGGAACAAAAGGTGGTTATGGCAAGGTTGTACAAGTAAAGCATGTATCAGGTTATATGACTTTATATGCTCATCTTAGCCGTTTTGCAAAAATCAAACGCGGTCAAAAAGTCAAACAAGGCCAAGTGATTGCTTATGTAGGCTCTACTGGTATGAGTACTGGACCGCATTTGCATTTTGGACTTTATGTAAACAACAAAGCAATTAACCCTGAAACCATAGTGAAAATTCCAAAATCAAGCCTAAGCGGTAAAAACAAAGAAGAATTTTTAAAAATGGTAAAAGAGTATGAAAATCGCTTGCAAAGCATTGATGAAAACTATAAAAATCCACCAAAAGAACAAAATATAGAAAATTCTATGGAGCTTTGAGATGATGAATGATTTTTTAGAAGCACAAGAACTTTTAAAAAATATTTCCAAAGATCAAAGCACCTATGAAACCAATGAAGCCCTAAAGACTATCAAAAGATACAATGAAGAGCTTTATTTACAAACTCTTAAATCTTTTGATACTTACACACTAGCAAATGTAGCTACTATAACACCTGAACATATCTTAGAAGATATTTTAGAACACTTAAGTATTATAAAGATTGCAAAAGCGGTAGAAGAGCTTGAAAGTGATGATGCAACAGATTTAATTAAGCGTTTTGAAGAGCTAAATCCACAAAAAACTTTAGCTATTTTAAACCGCTTAAGTTCCGAAGATAAAGAAGAAATTTTACGCCTTAAAAATTATGATGAAAATACTGCTGGTGCTTATATGCAAACAGAGATTTTCACAGCCTCTATTAATGAAAGTATAGAAAAGGCTATTAAAAGATATAGAATTTTAAAACACTCAGGACAAGTGGATCAAATTTTTCAAGTTTATATTATAAATAATCAAGGAAAACTTTGCAATGCTATCAACTTAAGTGATCTTTTGCTTTGGGATTTTAAACTAAGTTTTGCAGATATTATTAAAAACAATAATGAAAGATATAAAAGCTATAGCATAAAAGATCATGAGGATATACAAAAGGCTATTGATATAGTAGAAGATTATGATTTGAGTGTTTTAGCAGTTGTAAATGATGATGGAGTGCTTTTAGGTAGAATTACCTATGATGATATCCATGATTTAATCCAAGAAAACGCAACAGAACAAATTTATAACTTAGCCGGGGTCGATGCAGATGTTGAGGAAGAAAGTGCTTTTAAAGCGGCTAAAGCTAGAGCTTTTTGGCTTATGATTAATCTTACCACTTCATTAATCTCAGCTAATATCATCAGTCTTTTTTCAGGTGAAATAGAACAACTTGTAGCCCTAGCAGTACTTATGCCTATCGTAGCTTCCATGGGAGGTAATACAGGCTCACAAGCTTTAGCAGTAACAGTTAGAAAGCTCTCACTCAATGAAGTAGAATTTAAAGATGCTAAAAAAGTTATATTAAGAGAGAGTGGAATTTCTTTACTCAATGGATTTATATTTGCTAGTATTATGAGCATTATAGCTTTCATATGGTTTAAAACAGCTCTTTTGGGACTTGTTATAGCCTTATCAATGCTAATTAATCTAGCCTTAGCCGGTTTTGTAGGTTCTTTTGTACCTTTAACTTTGAAAAAATTTAAAATCGATCCTGCAGTAGGATCGAGTGTAGTGATTACTGCAATTACCGATGGTTTGGGATTTTTTAGTTTTTTACTTTTAGCAAAAATGATTTTATTATAAAGATTAATTGGACATTACAATAAAACCATTACAAGAATAAATTAAAAATTGACTATAAAATTTCAAAATAACCCAAAAAATACGCTCATCTAAAAATCTAAATTCTTGATATTTATAAGCTTATATAATGAAATATACTATAAAAATCAATAAAAAGGTTTTTAAATAGACACTTTATATAATAAAAATAAAATAACTTTAAGTTTTAGAACTTTTTTATATAAAAAATTATAATTATTTTAAATTAACCTTCAAAGTTTGTAACTATAAAATCTTCTTTTGGAGCTTCAATAAAACATGATTTTTCTTTCAAGAAAAGCAAATTTATATGCCCCACAGGACCATTTCTATTTTTACCTATAATAAGTTCAGCCTTTTCTTGCACAGGATTTGGCATAAATTTTCTCTCATAAGTCTTGCCTTCGTTTTTGGCTTTATTTTCTCTTTCTTTTTCTTCTTGCTCTCTATAAACTTCATCTCTATATACAAATAAAATCGTATCTGCATCTTGTTCTATAGCACCACTCTCTCTTAAATCACTAAGCATAGGACGTTTATTTGCTCTACTTTCTAATGAACGATTTAATTGCGAAAGTGCCACTACTGGCATATTTAATTCTCTTGCTAAAAGCTTCAAACCTCTTGAAATTTCACTCACTTGCAAATGCCTATCATTAAAAGCTGAGTTACTCATCATAAGACCGATATAATCTACCACGCAAAGCTCAATACTTTCATCTTGAGCCTTAATTTTGCGTAAAATTGAACGAATATCAGCTATGCTAGCATAACCGCTATCATAAATATAAAGATTTTTTTGTGCATATTCATTACAAGCATCACCTACTCTACTCCACTCATCATCATTCAAATCAGCAATAAGAATTTTTTGCAAAGGAATGGAGGTTTTTGCACTGATTAATCTTTGCATGATTTGAGTAGCAGGCATTTCTAGTGAAAACATCACAACACCTTTATTCTGCTTTAATGTCTTCTCTATAAAATTTAAACAAATAGTTGTTTTACCCATACCCGGACGCGCTGCAATAATTATAAGATCACCGGATTTAAAACCTTTTGTCATTTTATTAAGTTCGCTAAAACCCGTATCAAGACCTAAAATATCTTTGTTTTCTGCTTCTTTTTGCTTTTTAAACTCATCCATAAGATCAGACATAACCATAGTCATATCTTTAATACTATTACTATTTACACGGTTGGTAAGATTAAAAATTTCTTTGCCTATTTCATCTGAAATTTGAGAAATACTTTTATCTTCATTAACCCTTATAGGTATAGTATAAGCAAAATTTAAAAGTTGGCGTCTAATAGATTTTTCCCTTAGCTCATATGCGTATTTACTCACATCTGCTATAGAAGTAGTGGCTAAAACTTCAGCTAAAATTTGCTCATCTACTTTTTTATGCTTTCTTATAAAACTTGCACTTATAGGCTCACCTGCATTGATACAAGCTAAAATTGCTTTATAAATATCTTGATGAGCTTTAAGAGAAAAATCATTAACTTCAATATCAGAACAGATATTAAAAAAAGAATCCTCACTATAGATACAAGAACTTAAAATTGCTCTTTCAAGATCTAAATCAAAATGCTCATTATTTTGATTTAGATGCATTACAAATCCATAAATAAATCAGTAGATAAATATCTCTCAGCTGTATCATTTAACATAGTTAAGACTTTTTTATCTGGATTTTCTAAGGCAATTTTTCTGGCCATATATACATTTGCTCCACTTGAAATTCCTGCCATTATACCATTTTTACCAAGCTCTAAAGTTGTATTGATAGCATCTTCATTACTTATACAAACTATTTCATCTATAATTTTTTGATTTAAAATTTCAGGGATAAAATTTGCACCTATACCTTGAATTTTATGGCTTGCAACAATATTTTGACTCAAAAGCGGAGAAACAGCTGGTTCCATAGCAATAATTTTGATATTAGGATTGTGCTCTTTTAAAACTTCTCCTACTCCACTAATAGTTCCACCCGTACCAAAACCTGCTATGAAAATGTCAAGATCAGGTAAAACTCTTAAAATTTCTAAAGCAGTGTTTTTTTTATGTGCGTTTTTATTGTTAATGTTTTCAAATTGACTTATCATAAATGAATTTGGAATTTCACTAAAAAGTTCATTAGCTCTATCAAAAGCTCCTTGCATTCCTTTATTTGCTTGAGTAAGCTCTACTTTTGCTCCAAAAAAATTCATCATTTTTTTACGCTCAATACTCATAGACTCAGGCATGGTAACAATAAGTTTTAATTTTAAACTCGCACAAATCATCGCTAAAGCTATACCAGTATTTCCGCTGGTAGCTTCTATAATAGTTGTTTCCTGATCAATCTTACCCTCATCCAATGCCTGCTTAATCATCTCCATAGCTGCTCTATCTTTTATAGAATGACTTGGATTAAAATATTCACACTTTGCATAAAGATTTGGTGCAAATTCTTGCAAAGAAATTATAGGTGTATTGCCTATACAGTCTAAAATGCTATTATAAATTAACATTTTTTTCCTTTATCTTTATAAAAATAATATTGAAAAAAAATAATACTAAATGTATGAAGAAAAACGCAAAAGTAAAACTTTTGCGTAAAAAATTTATTTCTTAGCTTTTTTAGTAGTTTTTGCAGCAGCAACTGCATCTTTAAGATTTTTACCTACTTTAAATTTAGCAACTTTAGTGGCAGGTACTTTAATAGTAGCACCAGTACTTGGCACTCTAGCTTCTCTAGCAGCTCTTTCAACTACAGAAAATGTGCCAAAACCAATAAAGCTAATGCTATCGCCTTTAGCTAGCACATCAGTAATAGTAGCAATTACTGCATCAGTAGCCGCACTTGCGTCTTTTTTAGTTAGCCCAGCAGTTTGAGCAACTTGAGAAATAAAATCTACTTTAGTCATAAAAAGCTCCTTAATCTAAAAATTATTCTTAAGTTTAACAAATTTATTAAGCTTTTGCAAGAGGTTTAAATCAAAATCACAAAGAAAAATGTTTAAAAAAATGTTTTCGCTAAATTTATAACTATATTAGGTTGTAAATCTTTCATACATTTATGATGTTTTAAAGGGCAGACCTTTTGCATACAAGGCATACAAGCTAAATTTAAATGTGCTATTTTAGCATTTTCTTGCCAAGGCGAGGTTTGACTAAATTTAGTCGAGCCAAAAACAGCCACTGTTTTTACCCCATAAGCTGCACCTATATGCATAGGACCACTATCGTTTGTGATGAGCAAATCAAGCATAGAAATATTTTTACATAAAGTATAAATACTAGTTTTACCACAAAGATTTTTTGCCCTTATATCTTCTTTTAAAAGAAAATGTTCAATTTCATTACAAATTTCTCTCTCACTTTCCACTCCAAAGATTAAAATTTGATGGGTGGAGCTAAATTCTTTTGCTACCTTTGCAAAATAGCTCGCTTCCCATCTTTTCGCACTTCCAAAATGCGCACCTGGGTTTATACCTAAAATTTTTTGAGTTGATTTTGCTTTTATAGGGAGTTTTAAAACATTTGAAGTTGCTTTAAAATTTAAGGCTTTTTCTATGAAATTTAAGTATTTTAAGACTTGATGTTCTTCTTTTAGAATATTTTTATCAAAATAAAATCTTTTCTTTGCTTTGATTAGATTTAAAATAATCTTGCTTGAAAATGCCGAGCGAAACGAAAAAGCTAGATCAAAATTACCAATGTTTTTTCTAGCTTGTAAAATTTGCTTATATCTTTGCTTTTTATTTTCTACTAAAATTTGAGCATTTTCAAAGCGTTTAAAAAGCTCTGTACTTACAAAAGAACCATAAAAAGTAAATTTAGCTTGAGGGTATTTTTCTTTTATAGCATAAATAGCCGCACTAGCCATCACTGCATCACCAAGCCAAGTAGGAAGGTTGATAAAAATATTCATGATTTTCCTTAAAATAAAAGCTATAATTATATCAAAAAATAAAGAGTTAACATGAATCAAATTTCCATCATACTGCCAACTTATAATGTGGAAAAATATATAGCTAGAGCATTAGAAAGTTGTATTAACCAAAGCTTTAAAGATATAGAAATCATTGTGGTAAATGATTGTGGAAGTGATAAAAGTATAGATATAGCTAAAGAATATGCTAGTAAAGATGATAGGATAAAAATCATACATAATGAAGAGAATTTAGGAACTTTTACTAGTAGAAATATAGGTGTATTAAATGCAAAATCAGATTTTATAATGTTTTTAGATCCTGATGATTATTTGGAGCTTAATGCTTGCGAAGTTGGGCTTGAAAAAATCAAAAATGTAGATATGGTAGTGTTTGATGCATATGTACATAGAGTGAAATTTAAGAAATTTTATAGATTTAAACAAGATGGGCTTTTTAACAAAGATGAATTTTTGGAATTTTTACTTAAACAGAAACATTTTTGCTGGAGTGTTTGGGCAAAAGTATATAGGAAAAATTTGATTTTAAAAAGTTTTGAGCATGTTGATTTTAAAGAAAAACTTTGTTATGGAGAAGATGTGCTTTTTAACTATATAAATTTTATGCTAAGTGAGAGTTTTTTTGTATCGCAAGAATGTATATATCACTATAAATTTAATGAAAATGGTAGATATGAAAACAAAAATAAAGAAATTTTATGGCAGAATTATCAAGATAAAAAGAAAAACAATGAACTTATAAAAAAGTTTTGTTTAAACTTTAAAAATAATGATTTTTATAAGAAGTTGTTTGAGATTTTAAAGAAAGAAGAATTAAATTTAAAAAGAAGAATTAATAAAACAAGAAATTAGTAATTTTTGGTATACGCCAAAAGGATATAAAGGTGTAGGCTTAATGGAGCTTTTATCTATAAAATCTTTTATAGATAATGGCTATAAATTTATACTTTATACTTATAATTTAGATGATAAAATTTTTAACAAATTAAATGAAATTTTTGATGATTTTCAATTAAAAGATGCAAATGAGATAGTTCCTTTTGAAAACTATTTTGGTGATGATAGAGGAGCAGGCGTAGCAGCTTTTAGTGATTATTTTAGATTTAATATGTTATATACGGGGTGGGGATATGAGTAGATCTTGATATGATTTGCTTAAATTATATAGATTTAAATCAAGATTATATATTTTCTCAAGAAATTGACGAAGATGAAACAAAACCAAGGATAACAACTTCTTTTTTAAAATTTCCTCAATACTCAGATTTCGGAAAAAATCTCATACAAGAAGCCAATAAAATTATAAATAATCAAAAAATTATAGAATGGGGTGTTATAGGGCCTTGGTTTTTAGCAAATCAGGTAAAAAAATGGGTTTAGAAAGTTTTGCATGGGATTATAAAATGACTTGCCAAATTTCATATTTGAAAGCTAAAAATTTTATAGATTCTAATAAAAATATAGATACAACACAACCATTTTTGCATTTATTTTCAGAAATATGGAATACCTATCATGTAAATAAAAATCATTTTTATAAAAAAGGAATTTATGCAGATTTATTAAAAAAACATAAAATTATGGATTTAACAAAAAAACTTAATTTTGAATTTTCTTTTAAAGATAAGCATTATCCATTATTTTCAATACTTTTTTACACAAAATATTATATAAAACATCCTAGAAGAATGTTGATAAAAAATAAACGAATTTAATCATATATTTTTAAGCAATTCTTCCCATTTTTTCATTATAATTTCTTTGCTAAATTTATTTTTTACTATTTTTTTGGCATTTAAGCCCATGGTTCTTCTTAAATTTTCATCATTCATTAAAATACAAAGTTTATTTGCAAATTCATTTAAGTTATTATCTTCTATTAAAAAACCACTTTTTTCATTTTCTATTATATTGCTAGGTCCAGTATCTATGTCAAAAGCTATACTTGGTAATTCATAATTAGCACTTTCTATCAATACCATTCCAAATCCTTCATAATGACTACACATTACATAAATACTAGCGTTTAAATATTCTTTTTCTATTTCTTTTGTAAAAGGTTTTAATATTATATTTTTTAACTTTTTATTATTTATTTTTTGTTCTATATTTATTTTATTTTTACCTTCTCCAACTATAGTTAAAGTCCAGTCATTATACTTTTCATTTTTTTGAATTATCTCCCAAATATCAATTAATCTTAAAAAACCTTTTTCATCATTATTTTCAAATCTTCCTATACTTAAAATATTCTTTTGCATATAATTGCTAACTTTTTCTGATACAAAGGGTATAAAATTTGGTATAACTTGTAAATTTTTGTGATATTTTTTCCAATCATTTATTTGCTTACCAGATAAAACAACCAAAGTATCAAAATATTTTAATTTTTGCAATAAGTCATTTGAATAATATACAAAATTACCATGCATAATTTGAATAGATTTGGAATTTTTAATAATTGATTTATTGAATAAAAAATAATTGTTGTTGATTATTACATCATATTTTGAAACAATCTGTTTTATTTTTTTATTTTGAATATATATTTTTATTATTTCACAAAAATATTTATATTTAAATTTTAACTTAAATAATAAATACATTAAAATACTATTCTTATATTTCCTATATATATCTTTACCTATATATTCATATTTTTTATCATTAAAAAAATAAACATTAATCTTTTTATTAATCATAAAAAATAATTCATTTTTTTTATATATACTGAGTATATCAACTTGATGAGATTCTGACAAAGAATTTGCTAAATTGCTTACAACTCTAGCTACACCACCTCTTAGAGTTATATCTATATCTATAATTAAGATTTTCAATTCTATCTCCATAATTTTGTAAATTATTATATAATTATAATATTTAAAATAAATTAAGGTTTATTATGTCGCAAATTTCCATCATACTACCAACTTATAATGTAGAAAAATATATAGCTAGAGCATTAGAAAGTTGTATAAACCAAACTTTTAAAGATATAGAAATCATTGTAGTAGATGACTGTGGTAATGATAAAAGTATAGATATAGCTAAAGAATATGCTAGTAAAGATGATAGGATAAAAATCATACATAATGAAGAGAATTTAGGACTATTAAAAGCTAGATACGAGGGAGTAAAAGTAGCTAATTCTTCTTATGTAATGTTTTTAGATCCTGATGATTATTTAGGACTTGATGCTTGTGAAGAAAGTAGTAAAATATTAAAAAATAATGATTTAGATTTTATATGGTTTAACTTTATATATCACACACAAGATGGTATCAAAAAAGATACATTTTTAAGAGATCATTTTTTTACAACAATTGATTATTGTCAATATATTTTAAATCAAAAAAATATTTGCCATTGGAATCTTTGCTCAAAAATCATCAAAATAAATACATATAAAAAAGCTTTTACTTATATAGAAAATAATATAAAACTAACTATGGCAGAAGATGCTTTGGTGTATTTTTTTATAATTTTACATTGCAAAAAAATAGCCACTAGTTCATTACATATATATTATTATTTTCAAAATCATGAAAGCTCTGTTAATACAAATAATGTGGTAGAAATTCAAAAAAACCTAAATGATGAAAATAAAGTTATTAAAATTTTATCATCATTTTTAAAATCCAATAAAAATATAAATAAAAATATATTTATATTTTTAAAAACCATAATTATGCAACTAAAAATAAATAATTTAAACAGAGATATAAAATATAATAGATTAAAGTATTGCTATATTATATATAAATATAAAAAAATTATTGACAGAATTTTACAAAAATACTATAAAATTATTATTTTTTTAACCTTAAGGTTACACAATGAATAATCCTTTAATTTCCATTATTATACCGATGTACAATGTGGTACCTTATTTAAGAGAATGTTTAGATAGCGTTATCAATCAAAGCTATAAATATTTAGATATTGTTTTAGTAGATGATGGAAGTGATGATGGAAGCTTAGATATAGCTTTAGAATATCTCAATAAAGATGAAAGAATATTTTTAATCTCTAAGGAAAATGGAGGATTAAGTTCGGCAAGAAATATGGGATTAGAATTTATAAAAGGAACTAAACTTAGAAGCTTTTTTGAAGATGAGAAAGAACAAGATATAATCTCTTTTACCTCAACTCATACCTTTGACAAAAATACAAAAACAATTAACAAAGAAACTATAAAATCAAATTTTATACCTATTCAAAAAAGATACATAAAAACAAATATAGAAAATATAAATGATTTATTAGTGCAAGAGCTACCAAATTCTATAATTCACTTTTTAGATTCAGATGATTATTTTTTAAATGACTGCATAGAGCTTTGCGTGAAAGAAATGATTGAAAAGGATTTGGATATTTGTGCGCATGGGTTTGAAGAATATCATGAAGAAAATTCTTGTTTTTTAAAAAAGCCATCAACAGATCTAATGCAAAAAAGTAAAAAAATATTTTTTAATACCGGTATAGAACTATTGCAAGAAAATAACTTTTTTCAGTTTTATTTTGCTTGGCAAGGAACTTTTAAAGCTAAAATTTTAAATCAATATAATCTTCGTTTCACTCATGGAATTTATCATGAAGATCATGATTTTGGAACTATATTGTTTTGCTTGGCTAAAAAAGTTTTTTATATCAATACAACCTTAATGATATATAGAATTAGAAAAGGCTCCATAACAAATATCCAAAATACCTTAATACCACAAAAATTACCTAAATATCTAGAGCCGCTAAAAGAGCATTTTAGCGATTATAAAGAGCTTAGAGAATATTTTCACCTATACTGCCTACTAGTTATTTTTTTAAAAATACAAAAATTTGACAATCAAACCTCTTTTTTAAAAAAATCATCAAAAAGTTATTTGTACTCTATAGCACAAAAGAAAATTACAAAAGATCCTCTAAAAATCCGTGAGAATCTATATAAGTACTTAAAATTTGTTAAATTATATAAACTATATTACATGATTGGATTATGCATTAGACATCCAAAAAAAATAATCTCATTATTTAATAAAACTCGATAATAATCTAAATATTTTATATTGAATCTTTGATATCTTATAAGATTTTAAATCTTTAAGTTTTCTCTGAACACACAGTGGGTCTTTGCTAAATTTTTTTATCTTAAATGCATTTTTTATATAAAAATATAAAATAGCTTTTTTTAAAAACAAAGAGATGGTTTTATCTTGATAACTATTAATAAAATTAATTAGCTCTAAGGCTATTAACACCCAACTAGAATATCTAAAATATTCCTTTGCTAAAAATGCATCTCCATTAAAAGCATCTAATATATTTCTAAAATGAGGAAGTATGTTATCTTTAATGATTATCTTATCTTGATTTGTTGATGAATTTGTTCGAATTCTGTAATAATAAAATACTTTAGGATAAACATAAATACTCTTAGCTTGCGAAAAAAGCAAAATCCCAAATAAATGATCTTCAGCAAAAATACCATCTTTAAATTTTATTTTATTATTTTTTATATGGTTAAAATTTATCATACCCGAACAAACAAAAGAAAAATCTTTCATCTTGCTTCTTGCTAAATATCGCAACCATTCTAATGAAGTAATCTTTTTTTCTTGTTTTATATTAATGTCTTTTAGCCTACTACTTTGACTTTGATTTTTACAAGATATTTCATAGTATTTTACCTC